>CAZEAH010000309.1:0-4544 GCA_964510075.1 uncultured Leptospirales bacterium
ATCTACCCCCTGGAGGAAGGCGAGCTGGTGTATCTCTGGGACCGCTCGCTGTTCCCCCTGGACGCGTATCCGGGCGGTGGAAATTTCCGGGTGCTGAAACACGGCGGGGATCTCTACACGCTCTACCTGCATCTTCAGGACGGATCGAGCTTTCGGGATGCGTACGGCAGAAGGGACCTGCTTGGCGTCATAGGGAACACAGGGCGTTCGTACGGGGCACATCTGCATTTTTCCGCGCTGAACCTGGCCGAGCGAATGTCGCTGAATCCGTTAAAAATGCTTCCCGCTTTTCCCGATACGGTCCCACCGACGGTCGGCGGGATTTTCGTGCGGATCGGGGACCGCTATTCCTCCATACGCGACGGGGCCACGGTCAGGCTGACCCGGCACTACCCCCTTCTGATCGAAATTACCGATTCTATGGGAGGCAGGGAGAGGCTCGGCATACACTCCCTGGCGGTCTATTTCAACGGGCGCAAAGTGCAGGAAATAAATTTCACCGGGCTTGAATACTCAAAAAATGAATTGACAATTTCCGGAAATAAATTTCATGATCTTTTCGACGAGAAGGGCTACTACCGAATAGGAAACATCTCCTACAATAACGGGGCGAATTCCCTGAAAATCGTCGCCGGCGACTTTGCCGGAAACGAAACGGTACATGAAATGTCGTTCAACGTAAACCTCGATATAAAGCAGTAAAGAGAAAGCGCCCGTATCCGGCCGTGATTCGGGATCGCCGCGTGGAGGACGTTTGGTGGAAAACATCATCCCTTATCTCAGAAGGAAAAAGAACATAAAACAGTACGATATGGCAAGGGCGCTCAAGGTGTCCCCGTCGTATCTGTGCAAGATCGAAAAGGGCATACAGGAACCCACCGAAAAATTCAAACAGGCGTGCGCCCGCTTCCTCAATTCGCCCGTGGCCGTGGTCTTTCCGCAGAACGTCGACCGCGAGAAAATGAAGAACATCAACCGCAGTTTCAAGAACAAGCTCTGGAGCGTTCGAAAGGAAAAGCGCATCAAACAGTACGAACTCGCCAGACAGCTCAGGTGCTCTCCCTCGTACCTGTCAAAAGTCGAAAAGGGCCTTCAGGAGCCGACGCGGCAGTTCAAGACGATGTGCGCAAGAATCCTCAAAACCCGCGAATCGGAGCTTTTTTCGTGACGATCCCGCCGGGACAGTCATTACGCCGCGGGACGGCATCCCCGGTCCGATTCACCGCAGCCTCATGTTGACGGATATTTTCGTACTTCTGGTCCTTCTGTTCTTTTCCGCGTTTTTCTCCGGCTCGGAGGTGGCGCTGTTTTCACTCACCAAGTCGGAACTGCTTCGCCTTTCTTCGTCCCAGAGAAAGTCTGAAAAAACGATCGCGATGTTGATGAGCGAACCGCGGAAGATTCTGGTCACCATACTCATCGGCAATCTCCTCGCGAACATGCTTCTTCCGGCTCTCTCCACAAGGCTTCTGCTCGATATCTTTCCGCGTTACGGCCACTTTTTAGCGATCGCGGTCGTAACCCCGGTAATCATCATTCTGTGCGACATCACGCCGAAAACCATTACGCGCAGCGATCCCGAGGGCTTCTCGAGAAGGATCGCGCGTCTTCTTCAGGCATTCCACCGGCTGTTCATGCCGTTCAGGGAAGCGCTGATGGCCGTGAACAACGCCATCATAGCGCTGTTCGGGCTGGACCACCGCCACGAGGACGTTATCACCGAGGACGAACTCGACATGGCGATTAAAATGGGCGAGAAGGACGGCATCATCGGAAAAGAGGAGGGGGCATTCATAAAAAACGTCCTGCGGTTCTCCAAAAAGGAGGCGCAGAACATTATGATACCGCGCAACCAGGCCGTGTACATTCCATTCGGGGCGAGCATTGAAGAGGCCGCGGCCGTTTTCAGGGCGAAGGGTCTGGTACGGGCACTGGTGTATCGCAAGGACTTCGACGATATCGTCGGCGTGCTCGATTCAAGGCGGCTCATTCCGTACCTGTACGGATACAAGAAGGCGCGCACCATAAACAGGCTCCTGTTTTCCATCTATCATTATCCGGCGACCAAGGAGCTCGGCGATCTTCTGGTGGATTTTCTGGTGAACAAACTGCAGATAGCGGTGGTCATCGACGAGTACGGCGGGACGGCCGGCGTGGTCACGCTTTCGGGAATTCTTTCGGAGCTGCTCGGCAGGGACTTCGCGATGTTTCAGGAGAGCTACAAGCCGTCGATCAAAAAGGTCGGAGACAATTCTTCCGTTATTTCGGGCGAGATGCAGATCGACGACTACAACTTCGCCTTCAACGAAAGCCTGGAGAGCAAGGAGTCCGAAACTATCGGCGGGTACATAATAGAGCGCCTCGGGTACTTCCCGGCGAAGGACGAGTCCATCAATACGGGAAAACACGTTCTGCGCGTGCGCAGGGTCCATAAAAAGCGCATCCACAGCATCGAGGTGCTGCCCGGAGGCGGACGATGATCTCCGCGGACTATTTCGCGTATCAGGCGGCCATCCTTGCCTTCATGGCCCTCACCTTCGCCTTCTCGGCGATGGAGACGGCCATCATATCTTCAGATCCTATCCGCCTCCGTTCGCTTTCGGAGAAAGGCAGCGGAGGAGCCGTCAGGGCGCTTTCGGTTCTCGAGAACATCGAGGATTCCATGGGAATGCTTCAAATCGTCATTAACATCATCGAAATATCCGCCTCGGCCTTCCTCGCATTCGTGGCCACCAGGGCCTTCATGATCGACGAAAGCGCGCTCTTTCTTGTAACCATCGCACAGACCATCGTATTCCTCACCTTCTGCGAGATTCTCCCGAAAGTGATATCGCGCTCGAACCCCGAGCGCTTCCTCATATTGTTTTCATACCCCATCGCAGCGCTCACCTTCGTTTTCAGACCGGTGACCCGGTTTTCTCTGTATTTCTCGGGGCGGATTAAATCGCTGCTCGGACTCGAGAGCGGCCGATACTCGTTCGTCAGTTCCCGCGACGACATCGGCCTGCTCTTTAAGCTGGGGATGGCCCACGGCGTGATCGACGCCGACCATCACGATTACATCACCGAGATACTCTCTTTCAACAGGGTGACCGCGTACGAGGTGATGACGCCGCTGATCGACGTCGTTTCTGTCGAGAGGAAGAAGGGCATCCGTCATGTGGTGCGGCTCATCGAGGAGACCAGGTTTTCGAGAATACCGGTGTATGAGGAGAGGGTGGATAATATCGTCGGCTATGTCTATTACCGGGACCTTCTTATGGACTCGACGGTGCGATCGATCGACCAGGTGCTGAAGGAGCCTCACTTCGTTCCCTCGACCAAAAAGATACACGAGCTCTTTCACGAGATGCGGGAGATGACCCTCACGATGGTTTTTGTCGTAAACGAGTTCGGCGCCGTTGAGGGACTTGTAACGCGCGAGGACATAGCCGAGGAGATCGTCGGCGAGATACAGACCCGCGATCATCCGGCCGAACAGCTTATCAGCGCAGCGGGGAGGAACAGGTACCTGCTCAGCGGCAACCTGGACATAGATTTTTTCCGAAGGCGGTTCGCGATACCGGTCGAGAAAAGGGGCTTCGAGACCCTGGCGGGCTTCGTAATAACGGAAATGGGGAAAATACCGAAAAGGGGAGAACGCCTGGCGATCGGGCGCCATACTCTTATCGTCGAAGAGGCGACCGACAGGTCGGTGGAAAAACTGCTTCTTCTCACTCCGGGGCGCGGGGGGCGCCGGCACGATCAGGCAACGTAACGGTAAGCTCAGGCCGAAAGCATGGGGCCCATGTCGGGCCGTCCGCCGAGCACGTGGACGTGGAGATGCCAGATGACCTGGCCGCCGGCCTTTCCGTTGTTGATGATCACCCTGTAGCCTTCTGCGTCGATCCCCTTTATCCGCGCCACTTCTTTCACGGCGAGGAAAAGATCGGCCATGATGGAGGCGTTGGACCGGTCCAGATCGTCGATGTTCCGGGTATGGATTTTGTGGATTACGAGAACGTGCACCGGGGCGACCGGGTGTATATCTTCGAATGCGTATACCCGCTCATTCTCATATACCTTGGTGGAGGGCACCTCGCCCTTGAGTATGTTGCAGAACAGGCATCCCATGAAGCGGCCTCCTGATGACAAAGATGATGGAAACTAGCATCGCGGACGGGCACGGTCAAGCATAAATATCGGCAGGATGGAACGCTCCTGAATGAGAAGAATCGAAGACATACGCCTCATGCTGTATCCGGAAGCTGAAAGTGCAAATCCGCTCGTGCGCCGTTTTCTGTCGCTCTCCGGGAAACGGCATCGCTCCTACGGTACGGAGGAGGAGCTCTCCGGCCTGATTACGGACGCAGCCGAACACGAAGGCCTGGTCTCCAAGCAGGTGCTGATCCTCAAGGAGTTCAGGGGACGTTTCTTTCAGCTCTGTCCTGGGTCGCCGAACATGATCTGCTGCCGCTATCTGCTGCTCAATACGGGCTTCAACTGTCTGTACGACTGCGCCTACTGCTATCTCAACTCGTATCTCAATTCCTTCGGAATCGTGC
>CAZEAH010000310.1:0-4536 GCA_964510075.1 uncultured Leptospirales bacterium
CATTCCCCACTATCCGAAAACGGCGACACCCGAAGCTATCCATTATTTTAAAGCCAAGCCGCGCGGCGCGTGAGCGCAGCCGCTCGGCGATTGAGAGCGCGTTTTTCTTTGGCGCTTTCTTTTTCCGCGTTGAAAAAGAAAGCGCGAAGTCCCACCGTGCCGACCGGGCACGCCTCACACCCCGCCGGCCCAGGCGAACCCCGGACACCTCAGTGCCCTCGTGAGATCGCCGCGTTACTGCGCTCCTCGCACCAAACGGCGTACAGGTACACCGGAAAGAAGGGTATATCGCCATAACAAGGAGCACACAATAAAAACCGGTCCTCATTCCAGAACCCCTCGCCCCCCGGGAGGGGGGTGCCGGAGGCGGGGTGAGGGCGCAAAAACCCTTGACAACCCCCCCTTACGCCCTCATCGTGAAGACACGCGCATGGCCGACGGCACACCCGGCGCGGCCGCGGCCTGAACCCGCGAACACTCGAACACCACGGAGACCCACAATGAGAAGCGATGTAATGAAAAAAGGACTGGAAAAGGCGCCCCACCGTTCGCTCTTCCGCGCGGCGGGGCTTACGGACGAGGAGCTCGCGCGCCCGATAATAGGCATAGCCAATTCCGCGAACGAGATCATCCCCGGCCACATACACCTCAATACGATCGTCGCGGCCGTAAAGAAAGGCATCCTCGCGGCGGGCGGCACGCCGCTCGAGTTCTCGACCATCGGCGTGTGCGACGGCATCGCCATGAACCACAAGGGCATGAAATACTCCCTTGGCTCGCGCGAGCTTATCGCCGATTCGATCGAGATCATGGCCATGGGCCATCCCTTCGACGGCATGGTGCTGGTGCCCAACTGCGACAAGATCATCCCCGGCATGCTGATAGCCGCCCTGCGCGTCAACATCCCCTCCATCGTGGTGAGCGGCGGCCCCATGTTCGCCGGGCGCCACAAGGGGCGAAAGATAACGCTTTCCAACGTCTTCGAGGCGGTGGGACAGGCCGCGAAAAAAAAGATTACGATGGACGAGCTCCATGCCATTGAGTGCGCGGCGTGCCCGGGGGCGGGCTCGTGCGCCGGGCTTTTTACCGCCAACTCCATGAACTGCCTTACCGAGGCGCTGGGCCTGGCCCTGCCCTTCAACGGCACCATCCCGGCGGTAATGGCCGACCGCGTGCGGCTTGCCAGGGAGAGCGGCCGCGCGATTATGGACCTGGTAAAGAAGAACATCACCCCCCGGAAGATCGTTACGCGAAAGGCCATAGAGAACGCCCTGGCGGTGGACATGGCCATTGGCGGCTCCTCGAACACGGCGCTCCACATTCCGGCAATCGCGCATTACGCGGGCCTTCCCATCACCCTTAAAGACATCAACCCCGTCTCGGAGCGCACGCCGCACCTGTGCACCATTGCCCCTGCCGGCGCCCATGCCATGGAAGACCTGCACGACGCGGGCGGTATCCCCGCGGTGATGAGCGAGCTTCTGCGCAGCAAACTGCTCCACGGCGACTGCCTCACCGTTACCGGAAAGACCCACGCGCAGAACCTCCGCGGCCGCGATATTCTGGACGAGTCGGTCATACGCCGCGTGAAGGCGCCGGTCCACGCCGACGGCGGGCTTGCCGTGCTTACCGGCAACATCGCGCCCGACGGCTGTATCGTGAAGCAGGGGGCGGTCGACCCCTCCATGCTCAGGCACAGCGGGCCCGCCAAGGTCTTTACCTCGGAAGAGGCGGCCATGAAGGGCATTATGGGAGGGAAGATAAAGAAGGGCGACGTGGTGGTCATCATCTACGAGGGGCCGCGCGGGGGCCCCGGCATGCGGGAGATGCTGACGCCCACCTCGGTTATCGCCGGCATGGGCCTGGACAAGGACGTGGCCCTCATTACCGACGGCCGCTTCTCCGGCGCGACGCGCGGCTCGTCGATAGGCCACGTGTCGCCCGAGGCGGCCGCGGGCGGTCCGATCGCCATCGTGCGCGACGGCGATATCATAGAAATCGATATCCCCGCCAAGAAACTGAACGTAAAGCTTTCCGACGCCGAGATACAGAGGCGCCTGGCCGCGTGGAAGGCACCCGAGCCGAACATCACCACCGGCTACATGAGCCGCTACGCGAAGCTGGTTTCCTCGGCCGACCGGGGGGCCGTCTTCGAGAGCTGAGCCGTGAAGGCGGGAATCGTCGGCGGGGGGGCGGTGGGCTCGCTCTTCGCCTCCTTCTTCAACGCCGCGGGGATCGCGTACGCCGTGTACGATAAGGACCCTCGTGCCGCGCGCGCGCTCGCCGAGGGCCTCACCGTGCGCATGCCCTCGGGCGACCGCGTGTTCCGCTCGGAGGCCTCAGGCGCGCCCGACATTCTCTCCTCGTGCGACGTCGTGTTCCTCTTCGTTAAAAGCTACTCCACCGGAGAGGCGATGGACGACATCGCGCCTTTTTTAAGGGGCGAAGCGGTGGTGGTAAGCCTGCAGAACGGCATCGGCAACCGCGAGGCGATCGAGCGGCTCGTTCCGCCGTCGCGCGTGGTGTCGGGCTCGGTGACCATCGGCGCGACGCGCGCCGACGAGCGCACGGTGGTCTACGGGGGGAGCGGGAGCGTGGTGATCGGCGGGCCGAACGCCGGGGCGGTGGAATCGGTGCGCGCGCTTCTGGAGAGCGCGAACGTGCCGGTCGAAACGCACGATCGGCCCGACGAGGTGGTCTGGCGGAAGGCCGTCATCAACGCGGCCATCAACCCGTTCGGGGCGCTCCTCGACGTTCCCAACGGCAGGCTCCTCGAGCTTCCCGACGCGCTCATCGCGCAGGAGCTCGTCGTCCGCGAGTGCGCGCTCGTCGCAGCGGCAAAGGGCGTTTCGATGGACGCCGACGGGCTCATTCGGGCGACGCGCGAGGTGTGCGCCAGAACGGCCGCCAATGTCTGCTCCATGCTTCAGGACCTGCGCGCCGGGAGGCGCACGGAGATCGACAGCATAAACGGAGCTTTCGCGCGCTTCGGCCGCGAGGCCGGCGTCGCCGCGCCGTATAACGAGCTTCTCGCCCGCCTGGTAAGGGCGAAGGAGCGCGAGACCGCCTCCTGAAGCACGCCGGAGCGCTTTCGGCCTACAGCTTCTTCCCGGTAATGGCCTTATAGGCCAGAAGCACCGACTCGTTCCCCACGTCGCCGCCGGCCCCCGGCGCCGCTACCGAATCGCCCACAAGGTACACGCCCTCCAGGCCCGGAACGCGCACGCCGGGGCGCTTGTCCTCCGTCTGGTCAACGTTTACCTGAACGCCGTCGATCATGGGAAGCGCGCACTCGCGCTTCCACAGCACATGTTTCTCAATCCCCGGAAAGACGCGCCGCACCGCCGCCCACAGCTCCTTCCTGCGCCTGGCGGCCATGGCCCTGTCTTTCATGTCCTCGAGTGAAGTCGGACAGAACATGGTGAGGAGCTGTTTTCCCTCCGGTGCTATTCCCGGAGAAAGGCTGGAGGTGATGCATCCGTACGCCGCGGGCTTCGTCGTGTAGATGAGGCCGTCGAGGTCCGACACCGCCGAGTCGAGCGCCGCGTCGACGAACACGCCCGAGGTGGGGACGAGCTTTCTGCAGCGCGCGGCGTACCCTTTCTCCAGCAGTTTCGCCGGGATGAGCGACACCGCCTGCTGGACCGGCGCGTTGACGACGACACGGTCGGCGCGGTGTATCTTCCCGCCGGCCTTTATCCCCACGGCCCGCCTTCCCGAAAACACCACCGACTCCACTCGTGTCCCGGTGATGATGGACCCGTGCTTCGCTATCGTGTCGACGAGCGCGCGGTGGATCGGCTTCCAGCCGCCGACCGGATACTCGGCCGAGTGCCCGGTGACGAGCACTTTGCGGAGGTTGCGAAACATTTCGCCCGCCGAGGTCTTCTCCACAAAGGGGCACACCATCACCGAGGCGCTTACCAGCTCGAAGTAGGTGCGGATGCCTCCCGTTATGCCGTGTTCGCGCATCCAGTCTTCGAGCGACATGCCCATCAGATGGTCGTAGCGGCCGCGCTTTATGGCCAGAAGCAGGCCGATGATGCGGAGCTTCTCGGCAAAGGTAAAGAGATTGCTTTTAAAGATGCCGCCGGGGCTGGTGGGAAAGAGCTTCATCTCCGCGCCGTCGTGCACATACGACGCGCCGAGTTTCCGGAAGCGCACCGGGCGCCCGATGCGTTCCATCACGGCGGCAAGGGCGCTCTTCGGGCCGAAGCGCGTGAGGTGTATGCCGTAGTCGACGACAAAGCCGCCCCTCTCCAGAAGAAAGGCCCGTCCTCCGACGATCCGACTTTTCTCGAACACGGTCACCTCGTTGCCCTCGCGCGCCAGAAGCGCGCCCAGCAATAGACCGTTGATTCCCGCGCCAACGATGATCGTTTTCGCCATACCGCCCTCCCCTTCCCGGTGTTTCGCCGACGAGCCTAACAGGGCCGGGCCGCGGAGTCAAATCTTTGCCGGGAGGTTCCTTCGCGAAAAGCCGGAGGGAATTGTCATCGCGATGAGGCCGCGGGCCGACGTGGCGATCTCAACAGG
>CAZEAH010000311.1:0-4532 GCA_964510075.1 uncultured Leptospirales bacterium
CAATACACGCTTTCTCAAGGAATACTTCGCGCTCGAGCGCATACCGGTCGAGACTGAAGACATAGGCGGGACATACCGGCGGCAGGTGCTCTTTTACCCGACCGTGGGGACCGCCATGAGGAGGTTCCAGAGGCGGAATGACGACGCCTCGGAGTTTGTCCGCATAGAGCAGGAATATATAGATACGATGTTTCGCGACAGGCCCCGATACGGCAAGGTCTACCTTTTCGAATGAGGCCGGGTGGGAGAGATGCCCCAGCTTAACGAACTCGACGACAACAGCTTCAGGCGTTTCAGGGACATCATATACGAAGAGAGCGGCATAAAGCTCAACGAGTCCAAAAAGGCGCTCATGCAGTCCCGGCTCATGAAGCGGCTGCGCGAGCTCGACGTCGACACCTATCGCGATTATTACGATTACCTCATGGACAACTACCATGACGAGATCGTAAACCTCATCAACGCCATCACGACCAACAAGACCGATTTCTTCCGCGAGTCGAAACACTTCGACTACATGGCCGACGAGGTGCTCCCGGAGTTCGTTCGCTCCGGCAAGAAGGAGCTCACAATCTGGAGCGCCGGCTGCTCGACCGGGGAGGAGCCGTACAGCATCGCGATAACCGCGCACCGATTCTTCGAGGACAAAAAGCCCCCCGAAATCCGCATTCTGGCGACCGACATCGACACGCAGGTACTCAACAGGGGCAAGACCGGCGTGTACAGGGCCGAGGACATACTCGAGGTGGTCGATATGCCCACGGCGAAGCGCTATTTCCAGAAGGGCACGGGGGAGAACGAGGGCTTCCTGAGGGTGAAGGACTTCATACGGCGCATGGTCTATTTCCGCCGGCTCAATCTGCTCGATTCGAGCTTTCCCATGAAGGGCAGGTTCGATATCATCTTCTGCCGCAACGTCATAATCTATTTCGACCGCGAATCGCAGAAGAGGCTCTTCGCGAATTTTCACAGGTACCTGGCGGACGACGGCTATCTGTTCGTCGGCCACTCGGAAACCCTTACGGGAATAACCGACAGGTTTGTTTTTGTAAGGAACACCATTTACCGAAAAACGCCGGAAGGAAAATGAGGCGCCGCGCCGGAGGGTACAGGCGCCGGGGAAAAAAAACGCAAGACGCGCGCCGCTGTCGGAGAAACGGCCCGACGCGTTGATGGAAGGAATAATGTATATCAGGAACAGCCACAAATACGGCAAGCCCATAAAGATAATACATCCGGGGGAATTCTACGTGTCGGACGGGGATGAAATAATCGGAACGCTGCTGGGGTCGTGCGTCGCGGTGTGCCTGCACGACCCGGGGCGCGGCGTTTCGGGCATGAACCACTTCATGCTGCCGGGGCGCATCTCGGGGAACGACATCGCGAAGGACAAGACGGCGAAGTACGGGATCACCGCCATCAACAAACTCATCACCGCCCTCGAAAAACTGGGGGCCGACCGCGAGCGGCTTACGGCCAAGATCTTCGGCGGGGGGGAGGTGCTCGACGGGGTAATCGCGAGCTCGACGATCCCCGCCGACAATGTGCGGCTCGCCAAGGTGATGATGGAGATGGAGGACATCCAGATACAGCAGATCGACGCGGGGGGAATATTCACGCGGAAAATCCTGATGGACGTAAAAAGCGGGAACGTGTACCTGAAGAAATCCACCCGCAGGGACGTGATGATGGAGATTAAAAAAGCGGAAAGCGACTACGCGCGGGAGATGGCGGGAAGGGCATGAACAAAATAAAGGTACTGATCGTCGACGACTCGGCTGTAACGAGAAAACTGCTTTCCGACGCGCTGTCGCGTTCGCGCGATATCGAGGTCGTCGGCACCGCGCTCGATCCGTATATCGCCGTCGACAAGATCAAGAAGCTCCAGCCGGACGTGCTCACGCTCGACATCGAGATGCCGCGCATGGACGGAATCACCTTCGTTTCCAAACTCATGATCGCCCGGCCCATGCCCGTCATCATGGTGAGCGCCCTGACCGACGCGGGCGCCAGCGCCACGGTGAGGGCCCTGGAGGCGGGCGCCGTGGACTTCATCCTCAAGCCGCAGATAGACGACACGGAGGCCTGGCGCACCTTCGCCGACGAGCTTATCGAAAAGGTCGTCGCCGCGGCGGGCTCGAAAATCAAGCGCCGCGTCGCCCCCCCGGCCGAACAGCCTGAGGGAATAATCGTCGATAAAAAATTTACGGCGGACGTCATCCTGCCCAAAAAGGCGGGCGAGACCGCCAGGCTTAATACCGAGCAGATCATCGCCATCGGCGCGTCCACCGGGGGCACCGAGGTCATCGCCGAGATACTTTCGTCGCTTCCGGCTGAAATGCCCGGTATCGTCATCGTGCAGCACATGCCGGAGAAATTCACGAAGGCGTTTGCGGACCGCGTAAACGGCATGTCCAAACTCTACGTAAAAGAGGCCGAACACGGAGAGCGGTTGTACAGGGGCATGGCGCTTGTGGCCCCCGGAAACCGGCACATGCTGCTGCGCCGCGACAGCTCGGGTTATTATGTGGAGATAAACGACGGACCGCCGGTCAATCGGCACCGGCCCTCGGTCGACGTTATCTTCCGTTCGGTGGCGCAGACCGCCGGAGCGAACGCCCTGGGAATCATTCTCACCGGAATGGGGGCGGACGGCGCGGCGGGACTGCTGGAGATGAAAGAGGCCGGCGCCGCGACCATCGCGCAGGACGAGGCCTCCTCGGTCGTATTCGGCATGCCGCGCGAGGCCATACGGCTGGGGGCCGCCGACATGATAAAGAACATCGGCTCCATCATAACACACCTTTCGCACTACGGCGCGTAAAGCCGCGCTTTCCCCCCGTATACGTAACGACTTTTGCGTTGACAGCGACGGGCGTCCGTGCGCATATTCTGAATCCACCGCCTCAACAGCAGTGCACACGGGGCGGTGAAGTACCGGCCTCGATAACGTAAAGCGTCCGCTCGCGCTTTCATCCTGGAGGATTCAATGCGTTCGACGTCTGCGCTGAGTGTTTTAATGAGTATTATTATTTCTCTCCCGCCTCTGTACGGGCAGGAGACCGGCTCTCCGGAGGGGAAAATCGCCCCCGGCGAGGGCCTCGCCGCGGAGATACGGAAGGACGAAAAACTCAAGCTCACCCTGGACCGCGTGCTCCAGTACCTGCTGATGCAGAACCTCGATATCAAAAAGGCCTTTCTGGAATACCGGGCCTCGGATACCGACCTTCGCAGGTACCGGGCTTTGTACGACACCTATACCTACGGCAAGGCCGGATACGGCACGACGCGGACCCCGTCGGAAAACCCCATGTCCACATTTCAGGGCACCGAGACCACCCAGAAGAACTACGAGGTGGGCCTTTCCCGCCGCTTTACCACGGGCACCACGCTTCAGCTCAGCCTTTCCGGCCTGTACCAGAACATAAAGGGGGCGGGCATCACCATGCCCCTGCCGATAGGAACGATCGATATGGGCGGCGAGGGCTACCAGTCCGGGGTGATGGTGAAGCTGAGCCAGGAGATATTGAAGAACAGCTTCGGCATCAACGACCGGCTCAACGAGCGCATGATCGCCAACGCCGCCGAAATGCGCCGGCGCGCGGTGAAGCTGTACCTGTCGAACCTCCTGGTGCAGGCGCTCATAGGGTACTGGAACGTGGCGGTCGCCGAGGAGACGCTCACCACCACGCGCATCAATCTGGAGAGCACCACCGAGATCAGGGACCTTATCGGCCGCAAGCTCGGACTGGGGCTGGCCGAGCGCGAGGAGCTTCTCGACTGGAACGGAAAAGTGCTGCAGAGCAAGAACTACTTCGACCTTACCGGCAAGGCCGTCTACGACGCGCGCCTGGCCGTGCTGAGAATTCTCAACCTGGACGGAAAGACCGACTTCGAGCTGGGCCAGACCTTCAGCACCAAGGCGCCCGATGTTTCGCTGGAGCGGGCCATGCGCGACGCCCTGCTTAAAAGGGTCGACCTGGCCAACCAGCGCACCCTGGTACAGAACGCGGAGCTCGAGTACAGGGCGGCCGCGCACAACGAGCTTCCCTCCCTGAAGCTCACCCTTGGCGCGGGGACGGTCGATTACAGCAGGGACGCGTATTCCAAAACCTTCAACGACGTCAACCGCCAGTACTCGGCGGGATTCGAGGTCACCTATCCGCTCGGAAACAGCGAGGCCGACGCGCGCATGCGCAGCGCCCGCGTGAACTACCAGAAAGCCGCCCTCGACCTCGAAAAGCTCGAGAAGGAGGTGCGCGACGAGGTCGACTCGGCCGTAAAGCAGTGCGCGGTGCTCTACCGGGTCTACGTGCAGACGAAGGAGGCGCGCGAGTACCAGATGAATTATTACAACGGCGTGCTCCGCAAGTTCAGGCTGGGCCGCTACAGCGCGATCCAGCTCAAGCTCGCGCTCGACGGCTACATCCAGGCGCGGCAGGCGGAGCTTAAAAGCCTGGTGGATTACAACGTGTCGCTGCTGCAGAGGGACCTGGCGCGGAACGTCATCATCGAGAACTACGGGATCGACG
>CAZEAH010000312.1:0-4530 GCA_964510075.1 uncultured Leptospirales bacterium
TCCGGGAAATCAACGCCCCGAATCCTCCTTCCCGCGGTAGAAACCGGCGCCCGATGTGCGAAGCGGTCAATAGCGCGGCGTGCTCATATATCCCGGTGTTCCGTAATATCCCGGAGTGCCGCCGTATCCGGGAGTGCCGTAATATTGAGGAGTGCCGGAATACACCGGTCTCTCGACATACACATCGCCTTTGACCTTGCCCTCCAGCCGATCGATGGAGTTCTGAAACGCGTACCTGAGCATGGGATTGGATTCGGAATTCAGGCTCGCCTTGAGCGCGGGAAGCGCCTTTTTTACCTGATGGTAGGCCGTTATTTCGGCGGCCAGCGCGCGGATGGTGTAGTCCTTTTTGGGATTTCTGAAGAGCGCGATAAGGTTGTTCTTGGCGGTCTCGAAGGCGGCTTTGTCTTTATTGAGCTCGCCATCCCTCACCTTGCCCAGCGCCTGAAGGGCGGTCATCTGTTCGTCACTCATCATGTCGGCCAGTATTCCGGCCGATGTGGCGCCCGAATTACGCTGGGCATTGCCCGCCGCCGTGATCAGCAGCAGCCCTACAAGCGACATGCAAATAACTGATGCAAACAGTATGGTTCTCATGCTCCCTCCGGATGTTCCGCGTATTCGGGGCGGACGCGCCGCGCCCTGCACGACACAGGAGGTGTGCATAAACATGCCGGTCTGTCAATCTTTATATGGATCGCGCGCGATTTAAAGGATGTCCACGGGTACTGGTATGAAGGTTAGAAAAAAAATCGCGATGCAGCTCCATCCGATAAGGCGCTCAAACGGCGATAGCGGCGAACTCTCGGGAATCGGGGGATGGCCGATCATGAGGAAAAAGAGCGCCATGAGAATCCAGACGATCCAACCGGGCCAGATGAAGGCGAGAACGGCCAGTCCAGCAAAAACGGCCCAGCCCGCGTAGAGTTGCGCGCGCCCGATGAGCGCGTACAGTATGTGGCTTCCGTCAAGCTGGCCCAGCGGCATGAGGTTGAGGCTGGTGACGAGAAACCCGATCCAGCCGGCCCATGCGTAGGGGGAGAGATAGATGTCGTATCCCGCCGGTATTTCGCCGTGGATGATCCGTGTAAGGACCCTGAACAAAAGCGAATCACCGAAAACCATCACTTCGCCCGTTCCGGTTTCCGGGAGCGGGGCGATTTCCGAGACGTATAGTCCGGCTATCACCGCGGCGAGGCTCAGGATGAATCCGACCAGCGGCCCCATGGCGCCTATATACAGAAGGGCGCGTTTTTCGAGGATCGGCGACTTGATCTTGATGACCGCGCCCATGGTGCCGATCATCGTCGGAAAGGGGATGAAATACGGAAGCGTGGCCCGCACGCCGAAGCGGCGGGCTGCCAGGTAATGCCCCATTTCGTGCGCGGT
Source organism: uncultured Leptospirales bacterium (assembly GCA_964510075.1). Taxonomy (GTDB): domain Bacteria; phylum Spirochaetota; class UBA4802; order UBA4802; family UBA5368; genus MVZN01. Next base: position 1,390 of record CAZEAH010000312.1, read on the forward strand.
GAGAATTGTCATGATGGTTACGGAAAAGGGCAGTCCGCTGAGAATGCTTTCAGTGAGGGTCGGACGCGCCTGCGCGCCGGCGAGGGTGGTGGTTATGCACGTGATGATGAAGAGGGCCGCATGGACCCAGCGCGGGGTCTCGCGATCGTGTCGGGGATCGGCTTCCAGGCGCTCCGCGATGCGGGTCGCGGTCGGTGACATATTGAGCACCGAGAAATAGGCGCGCGCTGCGTTTTTCAGTTTCCGGTACATACGTCCTCGTGCCGTTGTATCATGATCTTACCTGCGCCGGTGCCGCGTAAAATGCAATCATAAAACCCGCCGGATATTGCGACCGCGTGACCGATCGTTGCGCTTTTTGGGCTTAATTTTATTTTTTATATACTATATATAATATATATAAATGAATTTTTGTATGAATATTGTCGGGCGTTCGCTCCGGCACCAGCACACACGATGGAGGTTCCAAATGAAATTTCCTCTATTGATGTGGGTCCTGGGGCTCAAACTTACATCCGGCTCTAAAAAAAGCGGCCCGTTCAGAGGGCGCCTTGCCGAGCAGGACAGGGTCGTTCAAATCAGGACGGCTGACGGCCGACGGGGTGTTACTATTCGCTGAAGGGCGGAGCGTTTACCTCCACCGGGGGGATCGCCGCTTCCGCCGACGTATCGCTGGTATGGAGCGACGCCGCCGCCGGTGTTGCGGTCATGCAGTCCGAGGACCAGGAAGTGAAGATGAAAGCCCTCGTGGACGGTACCCTGAAGCTGGAGGGCGAGGCCATGAAGGCGCTGTGGTTCACCTAATCCATCAAGCAGATGAAAGCGGTGTAGGGAGTATCGACGCGGGCGCCGCACAACGCCCGCGGATTCCGCGGGCTTCCCCTATTCCAGCCTGAATCTCTTCACAACGCCGCGAAGCAGGTCGGCCTGGCTGGAGAGTTCTTCCGACGCGGCGGCCAGCTCCTCCGATCCGCTCGCGACCGACTGGGTGACGTTGTTGATCTGGTCGATCGCCTTGATGATCTCGTTGCTCGAGATGCTCTGCTCCTCCATCATCACCGAAATCTCCTCGGACATCCGGTTGACGGCGAGCACGTCTCCCTTAACATTTTCGCTCATGGTGGTCAGGTCGACGGCCGAGCGTGCGATGTTCTCCATGAGGGAGGCGGTGGTTTTTACGTTGTCGATGATCTTGCGCAGGCTTGCGGCAGTCCGCTCCACGAGCTCCGATCCCGCGTCCACCTTGCCGCTCGTCTCCTGGATGAGCGTGTTGATTTCCTTGGAGCTGAGGGCCGTCTGGTCGGCGAGCTTGGAAATTTCCTCCGCGACAACGGCAAAGCCGCGGCCGTATTCGCCCGCGCGCGCGGCCTCGATAGAGGCGTTAAGAGAGAGCAGGTTGATCTTGTCGGAGATGTCGGCGATGATGGTGACGATTTCGGTGATGCGGCCGGAGCTCTCGTTGATCTGGCGCATGCTCTCCACCGTGCTTCCAAGAATGCTCTCGCCGTCGCGGGCGTAGGTATGCGTTTCCTCGGCCATTCGGTTCGCGTTCTGCGCGCTTTCGTTGATTTTGACGATGGCACCGGCGAGGTATTCCATGGATTTGCGAGTGGCATCGGCCTTTCCGGCCTGCTGACGGGCGTTTTCGGAGACCGAATCTATGGTGGCCTTTATCTCCTCCATCGCCGAGCTCGTTTCCTCTATCGAGGCGGCCTGGTCCTGCGCGACCGTGGCCAGGTTCTGGCTGGAATTGGTCATTTCGATGGAGGAACTGCCGACGTGCTCCGCGGAATCGCGCACGGAGACGAGCATGTTTCTCATGCCGTCGAGAAATTCGTTGAAGAGGCGCGCGACCCTGCCCACCTCGTCCTCGCGTTTTATGTCGATCTTGCGTGTGAGGTCGCCGGCCCCGCGGTTGATCTCGGCGAGGGATTCGGCGATTCCGTCGAGCGGGTCGAGTGCGCGTTTGACGATCAGGCGGATGAGCACGATGGCGCCGGCGAATATCAGCACGTTGAGTATAAAGCTGAGAATGATTGCATGGTACTGTTCCGATACGAATTTACGAAGGTCGTATATGAGCTCGAAGGCGCCGTGGATCTGGCCCTCCTTCCAGCCCTCCATGGGGCCGCCCGTGGGGTCTCTCCCGTCGTCGCGTCCCCACAGGGCCTTCGAGGTGCGCGGATCGCCGTGGCAGATCAGGCAGTCTTTGGTGAGCCGTATCGAGCGGAAGTAACGTATGGTGCCCGTGCCGTAAAAATCGACCTTGTAGTATTCGTCGAGGTTTTCCTCGGACAGCTTCTTCAGCACCGCGGCCTCGAAGGCGTCGGGTTCGTTTTTGGGATTGCGCGGCTGGAACTTGGGCACCCTGAAGACGTACCCCATCTCGGATGACTTTTTCTCCATGGTCTTTATGGCAGAGAATACCGGAACCGCGTACACGAATTTTCCCTGTACGTCGCCTATAAGCCGTTCGCGATCGAAAACGCCGCGTCCCCAGTTGTCTGACATGTATTCGCGCATGGATTCGCCCATCATGCAGATGGATCTCGCCTTGTCGACGACCTCCGTCTCGCCGATCCGGACGATCCGCGCGCGCCACCAGAGATTCGTAACGAGGAGGCCCACAAGGAATACGACGATGATGCCGAAGATCACCTTTTTCTTTATGGACATGGTATCGAAAAAGCGCTTGTTCATATTCATACCTATAAAACAGACAATCGGTTGACACGCAGTCACGCCGCGCCTTTAACGGGAGGGCGACCCGAAGGTCGATGATACACCCGCCGTGGCGCGTGAACAAGCAAAAAATAAAATTCTGCTTTACGGAAGCGTTCGGTGGTGCAGTTTCTATCCGTGCACACGACGTTAAAACCTCCGGGGGATTTTCGCGATGCAGATCAAGAAAGAAGACATGAGACTGGTGGCGACCACCATACGAACGCTGGCGATGGACGGCGTCCAGAGGGCGAAATCCGGGCACCCGGGAATGCCGATGGGGTGCGCCGAAATAGCCGCGGTGCTGTGGCTCAGGGCGCTCAGGTACGCCCCGTCAGACCCGGCATGGCCGAACCGCGACAGGTTTGTTCTTTCAGCCGGTCACGGATCCATGCTCCTGTATTCGATGCTGCACCTGTC
>CAZEAH010000313.1:0-4526 GCA_964510075.1 uncultured Leptospirales bacterium
CCGCCGAAGCCCATTACGATAGATAAATATTGCAAGACCATTTCTATATGGGTATACGGGAAGAATTTTTCCGGCGAGCTTTCCATGTTCATCAAGGACGCGAACGAGAAGGTTCACAGGATTCCTATAGGCAAGCTGAACTTCCTCGGATGGCGGAAGCTCACCGTAACCCTTACCGACGACATTGCGCAGGAAGACAAGTTCCTCACCCAGAAACGACAGCTCGCTATCATGAAGTTCCTGTACAAGCCGGGGAACGTCGGGCGTCTTCCCCTGTGGAACTACTTCTACATGGACGACATCACCGCGATGGTGCGCGAGAAATACACCGACCGCCAGAGCGACGAGTGGTAAAAGCGAACGTACCGAACGCGAAAAGCGGCGGCCCCGGGCGCCGCTTTTCGTTTACCTCATCCTGATATATTCCACCTCCACCAGCGCCGCCTCGCCTTCTCCGGTGTAGAGGCAGTAAACACCCCTGTCCGCGAATATCCCCGCTTCGGCAGGGGGAATTCTGCTCAGCACGGGTTCCCCGTCCACCAGGAGCCGCGCGAAACCGCCGTCCGGGCTCTCGAGCGTATAATCGTGCCAGTCGGCGGTATGCAGGGGTATACGCCTTCCCGACAGCTCGATCTCCTCGCCGCGCACAGAAAGCGCGTACGCCCTGCCGCCGCCCATGCCCCTGGCAATCAGCACAACCGAATCGCCGGCGATCATGCGCGCTCGTATGCTCACGGCAAAGCGTCCCCCCGGCTCAAAGCGCCTGAACAGTCCCGTCGTCTTGGCCTTCACCGCGTTGAGCCGCAGTATCCGCGCGCCCCCAGACCCGGCGAACGAAATGGACGAGCGGTCCGCGTTCGCCATGTGCATCCAGTTCTTCGGGGTGTACGAATCGTCCCATTCGCCGAAGCGGTCGTCGATCGCCCAGGCCGTCCCCTCCGAACCTTCCTCGTACGGCGCCACCTCGATGGGCTTTAGAAATTTACCGAATATCCAGCCGCGAAGCCCGGCCATGGACGCTATCCGGTACCAGTGATCGCGCACCTCTCCCACCTGTGCCGAGTCCATCGATTTCTCGAGCTGCAGAACGATCTCGTCGCGCGCTATCTTGCCCACCAGCTGTCCCTCGATCCCCGGAGAGTTGCGAAGATTGACATCGTCGCCGGTGCAGGTAAACAGGCGCTGGACCTCGGCGCTGGTGGGGTACCGCCGCGCGTACTCCGTTACAAGCTCCCTGACGATATCTTCCCTGCCCTTCACCGTCACGCCGCCCTCCTCGAGTACCGTGAAGATCATTCGGACGATGGGGCCCAGGTGAATGGTGTGGGGATACCGTGCGTAGAACCCCGCTATCGCGTTAAGGAGCCTCCCCGGCTCCGCGCGCTGGACCTTTTTGAGCTCCTCGTAATCGAGGTCCTCGATGTACCGGCTTCCCTTGTAGCGCGCGGCGAACTCGTCGTAAAACTTCCCGCGCGAAACGATACGGCCGCGCCTGCCCTCGATCACCAGCGCCAGGTCGGCGCCGATATCGGCATTGATTTTAGCCAGCTTCTTTTCGAGATAGGTCTTCTCCCGTTCTCGTTCGCGCTCGTCGGTGTTCTCCGCGCCCGCCGCGCGCAGCTCGTCGTCGTACCTGCGCTCCAGTTCCTCGGCGAGGCCGTTGAGCGCCCTGCAGCGGTAATAGTATATTTTCTCGCCGGCCTCGTAATCGGCCGTGCGCTGGAGCCTGGTCAGTATTTCGATGGCCGAAAGATATCTTCCTCTGTCGTACCGGTCGATGGCGTCCTCGAGGTCGTAGCCCCTCAAAAGGGCCCACGCCGCGAGCGCCACGAGCGCGGCGGCTATGATTATTATTCCGATAATGGTCGAGCGTTTCATATCTTACCGTTTAAAGCTTTTATTCATGATGATTTCGATCAGGCTGTGCGCCTCGTCGACAAACAGTCCGGTGCCGGCGGCCGATTTTTCGCTGAAACCCGACACGGCGTCACGACGGTACCCGCGGGCGGCGATGCCCCCGGGCGAGTACACACAGAAGGGCACCGGATCGGCGGTGTGCGTCCGAAGGCTTACGGGCGTGGGATGGTCGGGCATCACAAGGAGCGTGTACGCGTCGTAGCGCCGCATCCCCTCCATCACCCTTCCGACCACCTGGGCGTCGAAATCCTCTATGGCCTTCAGCTTGTGCTCAAGGTTTCCCTCGTGCCCCGATTCGTCCGGAGACTCCACGTGCAGGAACACGAAGTTCGCCGTGTCCATGGCGGAGAGGAGGGCGTCGGCCTTGCCGCGGTAATCGGTATCCAGGTAGCCGGTCGCGCCAGGGACGCGTATGGGCGAGAGCCCCACCGCCCGGCCGATGCCGTGGATGAGGTCGACGGCGGAAATGGTATGGCCGTGAAGGCCGAAGCGGTCCCGAAGCGACGGCATCGCAGGCTTTCTCCCAGCGCCCCACAGCCACGCGGACACGGGGCGTCCCCTGTAGAGCCTCAGTGCCGATTGGACGGCCCGGGACGACGCGATCACGCGAACCGACTCGTCCATAAGGCGGCACAGCGTTTCGGCGCCCGCTCCGCGGGGGAGATAATCGCCCGCTGACCGTCCCTGTATATCGTGCGGCGGAGTGGTCTGCGCCAGATCGTCGTGCGGGTAGTTCCTCCACACCAGGATATGCCGGTACGATACGCCCGGATGAAACTCGAGCGAGTCGGTGCCAAGCTTCGAGGCGAGCTCGCGCACGACCAGATGCGCGAACTCCGTTTCGATATGGTGCGCGCTGAAATCCACCAGCACGCCGCCGTCGTCGATCGTTACCAGGTTGCAGCGGAAGGCCACGTCGCGCGGCCCCATCTCGATCCCCATGTTGAGCGCCTCGAGCGGCGCCCGGCCGGTATAGACGTCCCTGGGGTTGTAGCCGAACACCGAAATGTTCGCGGTATCGCTCCCGGGTGCCATGCCCTCGGGCACGGTCCTGGTAAGCCCCAGGAGCCCGTGTGCGGCCAGGTAATCCATGTTCGGCGTGTCGGCGGCCTCGAGCGGGGTTTTCCCGCCGAGCGAGTCTATGGCGTAATCCGCCATGCCGTCGCCGAGGAGAACGGCAATCCTGTGGTCGTTCATAGTGTCGTTACCTGCCTTTTGCCGCCGCGCCGATGTAAAATAAAAACCGCCCGCGACGTCGCGTTTCGAATCTGGAGGATGACGCACTGCCGCGGGATATGTCAATTATTTATACGGTTCCGCGCATTCCCCGGAAGATACCGGCCGAAAAAGGCTTGCCATTGCCGGTAAAACGACGTACACTGAGGGTATGACAGGCGGAACCGGATATATGCAGGGTTTCAGGCTCGGGAAGAGCCGGGAGAAACTTGAGCTCGCCGCAATAATGCTCCGAAAGGGGCAGTATGCCGAGGCGGTGAGGTATTCCTATCTCTCCATGTTTTATGCCGTACGCATGCTGCTCGTAGAGGATGGAAAAGATTCCGACAATCCGTCAAGAATCATCGAGCTCGCCGAGCGTTACTTCGAGCCCGCCGGCTGGAGCGCGCTCGACCTCGGCGCGCTTCTCTCCGAGCCGGAAGGCCCCGCACGCGAGGGAATGACGATATCGCGCGGGAAAGCAGAGATGTTCTACGGCAAGGCGCGCGAGGTGCTCACGCGTATCGAGGAAAACGGACATCCGGTCTCCGGTTAAACCCTGTCGGACACCCACTCCGAGCCGTCGGCATACACCTCCTTTTTCCAGATCGGAACCGTTTTTTTGATGGTATCGATGATGAAACGCAGCGCCGTGAACCCGTCGTCCCGATGACGCGCCGATACGGCGATCAGAATGCTCGCCTCGCCGGGATCGACCCTCCCCATGCGATGAATGATCAGGCAATCGGTGATCGGCCATGAGGCAAACGCCTCCTCGGCTATCTTGTCCATCTCCCTGAGCGCCATCGCCTCGTAGGCCTCGTAGAAGAGGTGCTCCACCGGCCGTCCACCGGAATCGCGCCTGGGAGTCCCGATGAACGTGAGGACCGCGCCGTCTTCCACGGTGCCCGTGGCCGCTATGGCCGAAGCGCAATCGATCGGCTCGCTCTGCAGTCTGAGTGTTTTCATAGGCCTCGGCGACCTCCGCCGCTTGTGATCATCCCCCGCTCACCGGCGGGAACAGCGCCAGCACGTCGTTTTCCCGCAATACTCGGTCGGCGCGGCTGTACTCCTCGTTGACGGCGTAGAGAAGCGAGTCTGAATCCGCAATCGTAATTCCACACTCCCGCTCGGCCGCACGAACGGCCTCCTGTGCCGTCGCATTTTCCCGCAGTTCAAAGTGCCGCTCCGAGAACCCGAGAGTGTCTTTCACGCTCGCGAACGCCCTGATTGTGATTTTCATCCGCCACCGTCCCCGTCAAGAATTTCACGATATTCCTCGCGCGCCTTCCGGATATCGGGTCGCACGAAGAGAAGGTTCTCGTACCATCGAGCCGCCTCCACCGCCCGCCCGTGGTCCCTGTTACCGCGCGCCAGATACAGAAGGGTAGTCG
>CAZEAH010000314.1:0-4514 GCA_964510075.1 uncultured Leptospirales bacterium
TCAGGAGTTGCAACTTTATCAACCTCAAAAATGTTAATTAATAGAGGTTCCCGTATGGGAATAGCTGATCTGAAAAGATTGAAGAGCGTGAAAGCGAAAACGGCCGGCTGAAGCGGTTGATCGCGGATCAAGCCCTGGATATCCGGGCATTAAAGGCGGTCCTTGAAAAAAAGTACTTAACCGGTCGCAGAAGAAAGAGGCGGTTCGATGCGCGACGAGCTTTGTGAGCGAACGAAGGGCATGCGAGCTGCTGGGGTTCTCCCGATCTGTGCACCAGTATAGGCCGAAGAAAGATGATTCAAAAGTCATTGAGAGGATCAAAAGGATCGCGAAGAAATATCGCCGATATGGATATCGCCGCATTCATGCTGAATTGAGCAGAGAGATGACGATAAATCACAAGAAAGTCTATCGGTTATATACGATTCTCGACCTGAAATATCGCCGGAAAAAGAAGAAACGGGCAAGGATGCTCGTCCAGAAGCCGATTATACCGCCTTCCGGGCGAAACCAGCGGTGGTTCATGGATTTTATGAGCGACTCGCTCTACGATGGTCGGAGATTCAGGATATTGAATATAATCGATGATTGTGGACGAGAGGCGATTCTCGGCCATGCTGACTTTTCTATCATGGGAATACGACTGGTTCGTTTGATGGATGGGATTAAGAGGACGAGGCCATTGCCTCGTCAGATCGTTGTTGATAATAGGCCTGAATTTATATCGAAGGCATTTATTTAATGGGCTGATAGAAACCATCTGTATATCCATTTCATCGACAATGGGGAACCGACTCAAAACGCGCTGATTGAAAGCTACAATGGTAAATTCAGGGATGAATGTTTGAATGAACACTGGCTCCGGAATATGAGGCAGGCCAGGATCAGGATCGCGATTGAGGATTGGCTTGAGCACTATAACGTTGACGGGCCTCATGGTTCACTGGGAGGCGTGTCGCCATATGAATTTGTTAAGCAAAGTGTATGAGTAACCCAGGATTTTCACATTTATGATTGGTACTGAAAATGGGGGTACGTCAGTGGCGGTTATAGGCGGGCTTATATATTCCCTGTTTCTCACGTTTTACTTTATGCCTGCGGCATACGGACTGATTGAAGCGAGAAGAAGCACGGCACGGTGATCGCGTGATTTCGCTGCTCTCGGGACTCAAGAACGAGCTCGGCCGGAACATTCCGCCGGAGCGGCAGGATGTTTCTCCGCACATCGGCCAGGTATATCTCGAGCTTTCGACGCATTGCAATTTTTTATGCGAAACCTGCATGCGCCGCCATATACCCGGTTTTGTTCCGGCGCACTTCGAACCGGCCCTGATGGACGTATTGCTGCCCATGCTTAAACGCCTCCCCGGCCTGGAGCGGGTCGTACTCCTCGGATTCGGCGAATCCATGATGAACCCGCACTTCGAGCAGCTGCTACGACGGCTCAGGAAGCTCCCGGCCGATCTCGTTCTGGTTAGCAACGCGTCGCTCTTTACCGACGAGAGCGATGCGTTCATCGCCGGTCTGCCGGTCGATGAGCTGTGGATATCGCGCGACGACCCGATCGACGGCGGCGGCGCGTCGATACGCGGCCGTTCCGACGGAGCGCTGTTCAGGCGGCGTGTCGAGTCCGTTGTCGGGGCGAAAAGATCGGGCGGAGGAATAAAAAAGATCGGCATGGAGTTCGTCGCGACGAAGCGAAACATCGGTGCCCTAAGCGATGTTGTATCGTTCGCGGCGCGGGCGGGCGTCGACGAATTCATCATCTCAAACGTATTCCCCTACTCCGAGACGATGAAGAGCGACATCCTCTACTCGCTGTACGGAGGACTGAATACGCCGAACCCGCGTTCATTCATACCGCGCTCCGCGCGTACTCTCCCCATCCGCTTTCCCGAGATGATCGCCGACAGGCCGAGACGCTGTCCTTTCGTTGAACGCGGCACGGTGTTTATTACGGCATCGGGCGAGGTCGCCCCCTGTCCCGAACTCGCCTACACTCACCCCGCGTTTTATTTCGGATCGCGCAGGCTTCACAGCCGCCACGTCTATGGAACCATCACCGCGCGGCCGCTGGAGGAAATATGGGGCATGCGCGAGTTCGTTGATTTCCGCGACGGTTTCCGCTATTTTGAATTTCCGGATTGCGCCACCTGCTGGGAACCGGACCTGTGCTGGAACCGCACCGTGGACTGGAAGGACTGTTTCGGCTACACCGTTCCATGCGGAGAATGTCTGTGGGCCAGGGGTATCGTTCTGTGCCCGTAAACCGGAACACCAGGGAACAGCGGTCGGGAGACGATGGCCGGAATCGCCGAGTTGAATTCAATAATCCCGCTCAAGATGAACGAGCCGGGCGATGTGGTACGGTTCCGCATAGAATCGGCGCGTAGGGGAGATGTTCCGATGAAACGGGACATACCCGCTGAGCACATTTTTATTCGCGAGTCCCTCTGCGAGCTTCATCGTGCCAGAGCGCTCCGCGTTGCCGCAAAGAAGCGGCGCGCAATTGGTGATTAGAACAAAAATAACATCGACTCCGATAAATAGTTGACGCCTATGTACATTGGGCCATATTATATTACTATATTTGAATATATTCATACTGGACCAGACGATTGCGCGAGATTGAAAAATTTTTCAAGGCGCTCGGTGACCTAAACAGGCTTCGAATAATGTGCCTGCTGTTAAGGGGTGAAATGTGCGTCTGTGATATCGAAGAGGTCCTCGGACTTTCGCAAACCAATGTTTCGAGACATCTGTGCAAACTCAGTTCAGTCGGTCTGGTGGATTCCCGAAAAAAGGCGCAGTGGGTCTATTATCGTATAAGTGACCGCTTGCGTGTCGACCATTCCCTGCTGTTCCGTTATTTGCGGGGAACTCTTGCAGCGAGTGACGCCGGAATCGGCGATTATACAAAACTTGAGCGGCTTAGAAAAGGTACGACGCGGAGGGACCACAAGCGATGCCACGCTCAATAGATCGATAATTAGAGCGGTTTTAGAGTATCTCGTCAAGTACAAAGGATTATGAAGCGAGTTTCAGATCGATTAAATAAAGGCTCTACCAAATAAGGAGTAAGTCTGCTCCATCAGATAAACGGAGGAATTACAATGTCCGAAAGCATAACAAAAAAACTCTCGTTTCTCGACCGCTACCTGACGGTCTGGATTTTTCTTGCTATGGCCGCCGGTATCGGTCTGGGGTATGCTTTTCAGGGCCCGGTGGAAAGCTTCAATAAAATATTTACCGTCGGCGAGCACACCAATTTGCTCATCGCCGTCGGTCTTATCCTCATGATGTACCCGCCGCTGGCGAAAGTGAAATATGAGCTGATGCCGAAAGTGTTTGCCGACGGAAAAATACTCGGCCTTTCGCTGGTCCAGAACTGGATAGTCGGACCGGTTGTTATGTTCCTCCTTGCGATAGTCTTCTTCGGCTTCGTCGCCCCGGCCGTCTTCGGGCCGGACCCGCGCTGGGGATATTTCATGACCGGCCTCATTCTCGTTGGCATCGCGCGCTGTATTGCCATGGTGCTCGTGTGGAACCAGCTTGCCGGGGGTAGCAGTGAGTACGGCGCAGGACTGGTTGCCCTCAACAGCATATTCCAGATCTTGACGTTCAGCATCTATGCATATGTTTTTGTCACAATTCTTCCCACTTTTTTCGGTCTGCAGGGCACGACCGTCAACGTAACTATCGGGGATATATTCGTAAGCGTGATGATTTATCTCGGCATTCCTTTTGCCGCCGGTATACTCAGCAGGGTCATCCTGCTTCCGATAAAAGGTCATGAATGGTACGATACGGTTTTCGTCCCGAAAATCTCCCCCATAACCCTCGCGGCCCTTCTCTTCACCATTGTGGTCATGTTCAGCACACAGGGTAAGCAGATAATCAACCGCCCCTTCGATGTGCTCTGGATCGCCGTACCCCTTTCCTGCTATTTCGTTATTATGTTCATGGTCAGTTTTTTCATGGCACGCAGGCTTGGGGCCGATTACAGCAAGAGCGCGACGCTCGCGTTTACGGGCGCGGGGAACAATTTCGAGCTCGCCATCGCGGTCGCCATCGCGGTGTTCGGCATAGCGTCGCCTATCGCGTTTGCCACCGTGGTCGGTCCGCTCGTCGAGGTGCCGGTACTCATCAGTCTTGTCAACGTATCTCTGTTTTTTAAGAAAAAATACTTTGCGGGGAAATAGACCCATATGGGCACAATAAACATTGAAGTCATCGGCCCCGGGTGTAGGTTCTGCAAGAAACTGAACGATCTTGTCCGGGATGTGGTTGCCGAAAAAGGGATCGATTCCGAGGTGAAGTACATCACCGAGCTCAAAACGGTAATCCGCTATGTTCCGCTTACGCCGGTCCTTAAAATTAACGGCAGGGTGGCGCATCGGGGCAAGTTCATACCGTCCAGGGAAAAGATCGCCGCTCTGATCGCGGAGAATGAACGGTGAAAACGCTCGCGGCGTTTCCGACCGCCGGCGAATTCGAAAAGATGAGATCGGCGC
>CAZEAH010000315.1:0-4500 GCA_964510075.1 uncultured Leptospirales bacterium
GCAAGGGCTGTTCGAAAACAGGCCGTTTATGCCTCAATGTGCTGAATAGTTACAATCAAGCTTTAAATCCACTTTATAACTACGGTTTGCGAAGTCTAAGCTACATTGAATCATTCTTTTTCATAAAAGCTAATAGTAATGATATCAGCACTAACGTGAAAATATTTGTAAGTGACGCGCGCAATATTTCATTTACATCACAAATATGGATAACCGACCCTCCCTACGCCGACGCAGTCAACTATCACGAACTCTCCGAATTCTTCCTCGCTTGGGACGAAAAGCTCTTAAAGAAAACCTTCTCCGAATGGTACACCGACTCAAAGCGCGCCTTAGCCGTCACCGGCAAGGGCGAGCAGTTCAACAGGAGCATGGCGGCCATCTATCGCAATCTTGCCGAGCACATGCCCCCGGACGGTATGCAGATCGTCATGTTCACCCATCAGGATGTGGCCGTGTGGGCAGAGCTGGCCCTTATCCTGTGGTCGGCGGGGCTTCGGGTTATGGCGGCCTGGAACATCGCCACCGAAACCGACGCGGCGGGCCTTAAGCAGGGGAATTATGTAAAGGGCACGGTGCTCCTGGTGCTCCGCAAACAGACCTCGGAGGCCACTGCCTTTTTATACGAGCTTTATCCTGAAATAGAAGAAGAGGTAAAGCGCCAGATCGAGACCATGCGCTCCATCGACGATAAAGACGAGCCCAACTTTGCCGATCCCGACTATCTGCTGGCGGCCTACGCCGCATCGCTCAAGGTGCTTACCTCGTATAAAAAGATCGAGGACATCGACGTTGAATACGAGCTTTCCCGCTCGCGGAAGCAGGGCGAGGAAACGGCCGTGGCGGGCATCATCCGTAACGCCGTAAAGATCGCCTACGACCTGCTTATGCCTGCCGGTTTCGATTCCCTGAGCTGGAAAACCCTCACGCCCGACGAGCGCTTCTACCTTAAAGGCTTAGACATGGAGAAAGCCGGGGCCAGCCAGGTAAGTGCGTTCCAGGAGCTGGCGCGCGGTTTCGGCGTGGTGGAGTACAAGGAGCTTCTGGCGGTCACCCGCGCCAACGAAGCGCGCCTTAAAACCGCCCGCGAGTTCGCCCTTAAAACCATGGGCGAGGGCTTCGGCGTATCGCTGGTGCGCAATGTGCTGGCGGCCCTGTACACCGCCGCGGAGAACGAAGACGCCGCCGCGGGGCGCGCGTGGCTGCACAGCGAGGTGCCCGGCTACTGGAACGAGCGCCGTAAGATACTGGAGGTGCTCTCGTTTATCGCCTCGCTCGAATACATCGATTCCATGGCGCAGTGGAAAAACGACGCCCGTTACGCGCGCTTTCTGCACGAACTGGTAAAAAACGACGGGGTGTAGGCAATGATACAGCGGTATTCATCCCGCCTCAAGCGCCTCGACACCGCCTTTCTCAACGAGAAACTGAAAGGGGCGAAGGCCTACGACCGCATAGCCGGTTATTTCAGCTCGTCCATACTTGAGGCGGCCGGAGAGGCGATCGAGGCCATGGAAGGGAGGGTGCGCGTCGTCTGCAACTCGGGGCTGGACCCGGGCGACCTGGCCACCCTGTCGGCCGCCCACAACGCCATGCGCCGGGAGTGGTGCGAAGCGCAACCCGAAAGGTATGCCGATGTTTCGGCCGCGCGGTACTCCCGCCTGCTCGATTTTCTTTCCACCGGAAAAATGGAGGTCAAGGTGGTCCCCGACCATATCTTCGGCCTCATTCACGGCAAGGCCGGCGTCATCACCCTCGCCGACGGCCGCAAGACCTCGTTTATCGGAAGCATCAACGAAACCTATGCCGGCTGGCGGAAGAATTACGAAATACTCTGGGAGGACGACTCCCCGGAGGGGATCGGCTGGGTTGAAGATGAATTCAATTATTTTTTTACCCACCCGGGGGCGGTGCCGCTCACCCGTTTCGTACAGGAAGACCTGCGGCGAATAATAAAGCGAACCGTTATTTATCAAGTTGATGAATGGAAAAAACAAAATGACCCCGCCGCCACGGTGATCGAGGCGCCGGTCTACCGGCAGGAGCTGGGCCTGTGGGAGCACCAGAAATATTTTGTCAGCATGGCGTTCAACGCGCATCGAAACGGCGGCGCGCGCTTTGTCCTTGCCGACCAGGTGGGCCTTGGAAAAACAATACAGCTCGCGCTCAGCGCCCAGCTTATGGCCCTCGTTGGCGAACGGCCGGTGCTGGTGCTCGCGCCGAAGACCCTGCTCTTCCAGTGGCAGGAGGAGCTGAACACGCTTCTGGACTTGCCCTCGGCCGTATGGACGGGAAAATCCTGGGTCGACGAGAACGGCGTAACGCACCCGGTGCTTGGCGATGAGGACGTAAAGCGCTGCCCGCGCAGGGTGGGCATCGTCTCGCAGGGGCTCATAACGCGCGGCTCGGCCGTGCGCGACGCCCTGCTCGCCATGGAGTACGAATGCGTCATCGTCGACGAGGCGCACCGCGCGCGCCGCCGCAATATTGGCGCGACCAAGGAGGGGCAGGCGGCCGAGCCCAACAACATGCTGCGCTTTATCAACGAACTGTCGCGGAAAACGAAGAGCATGCTGCTTGCCACGGCGACGCCGGTCCAGATGCACCCAATCGAGGCGTGGGACCTGCTTCATGCGCTCTCCCGCGGAGGTGAGGCCGTGCTGGGGAACGATACCGGCCGCTGGCGGGGTGATCCGTGGAAGGCCCTCGCGCTGGTTATGGGCCGGGAAGAGCCTGAAACAAAACTAGAGGCGTGGGAATGGCTGAGGAACCCGTTTCCGCCCGCCGAAGAGCTGAACGATTTTCTGCTGGTACGCAAGAAGCTGGGCATGGGGCCGAACGACCATGTAATACCCGGCGATGTCTACCATAAGCTCGACAACCCGACCCGCAGCAGGATCGATAAAATCATCGAGGGCGACTTTCTGCGGAACCATAATCCGTTTATTCGGTTTATCATACGCCGCACGCGCGATTACCTCGAAAAGACCGTCAATCCCGAAACCGGCGAACCGTATCTCAAACCCATCGAGGTCAGACTCTACGGGGAGGACGACAGCGGCACGGTTGTGCTTCCGCCGTATCTTAAGGAGGCCTACGAGCACGCCGAACGCTTCTGCGAACTGCTTAAGCAACGGGTGCGCGGTGGCGGCTTTCTGAAAACCCTTCTGTTGAAGCGCGTAGGAAGCACCATGGTCGCCGGGCGAAGAACGGCCGAGAAGATGCTGAGAGACTGGGCCGGAGAAGAGCTTTACGACGAGTATGAGGAGGACGACAGCGCCGCTTTCGAGGAAGAGGAGAACGTCGAGACAAGGGGCAGAAAACCGAAACACGGCGGCGAAAGCGAACTGAAACAGCTCACCGACGCGGAAAAGCGCGAGCTCGGGCTCTTTATCGAAAAGCTCGGCATGAACACCCAGCAGGACCCCAAGTACCGTCTGGTCAGGGAAATACTCTTCGAGCGTAAGTGGCTGGAGCGCGGATGCATCATCTTCTCGCAGTATTACGACTCGGTGCTGTGGCTCGCGGAAAACCTGTCCAGGGAAAACAGGGACCTTCCGGTGGGCGTGTATACCGGCGGCGACAAGTCCCGTGTCTATGTGAACGGCGAGCACCAGCGTAAGAGCAGGGACGAAATAAAAGCCATGGTCAAGCGGCGCGAGATCAAGCTTCTCATAGGGACCGACGCGGCATCGGAGGGACTTAACCTTCAAACATTGAGCACGCTCATCAATCTCGACCTTCCGTGGAACCCGACCCGTCTGGAACAGCGCAAGGGCCGAATCCAGCGCATCGGCCAGGAGCGGGACGATGTGTGGATATACAATCTGCGCTACAAGGATTCTGTTGAGGACAAGGTGCACAGCCTGCTCTCGTCGCGCCTTAAGGACATCTACGACATGTTCGGCCAGCTCCCCGACATTCTGGAAGATGTGTGGGTAAAGGTCGCCGAAAACGAGCTCGAAGAGGCCCGCTCCATAATAGACGCCGTTCCCCGGCAGCATCCGTTCGAGATACGGAACAGCGCGGTGGAGCGGGTTGACTGGGAGTCGTGCACGACGGTGCTGGATTCTTTGGAGAAGAGGAAGTATTTGATGAAGGGGTGGTGTAAGTAAAAGAAAAGGTGCTCTGTGGGGGGAATAAATGAACCAGGAACTTCTTGTAAAACATCTCGTGTCCTTAAAGAAAAAAATGGAAAAGGGGGATCTGGGAGACGACTACGATGAGCGTATCAAACGTATCAACTATTATCAGGCATGGACAAGGGAAAGAATTTTTAAGATGACCCCGGAGGATGTGTATGAGTATATTTAGCTCTTTCCGGAATGTTGGGATTTTTAAACATGTACGTTATTTGCCTTGTGTCAATTTATGTGTTAGCAATATTTATTAAATATTTCAAAGTTATAAGTCCTGGAATATTCAGAACTTATGTAACTTCAATGATTAAGGGAACCTCTAAAAATTATCTTTTACTAGCAATCTGACGTTATCTTGTCT
>CAZEAH010000316.1:0-4487 GCA_964510075.1 uncultured Leptospirales bacterium
GCCCGTCATGGGATGCCCCCCGCCGGGAAAACCATCCTCCACAATCCTCATGACGCTCCCATGGTGTTCCTATGATGCTCCTATGGCCGGTTTCGCCCGACGGCGCCCGGACGGCCGGGGTCCAGGGCCTACGCTTTATATGGCCAATCCCGCTCTCCTCTCTTCCAATCGAAGCGGGAGATGGGGCCGGGGGTGAGGGCGACCCTTCCGAAAAAAGTATTGACTTTCACCGCCATCCCCGGCCATTTTACACAAGCGCGCCCGACGGCGGCGCGCTATCCGCGGGCGTAATTCAGTGGTAGAATGTCAGCTTCCCAAGCTGGACGTCGTGGGTTCGAGCCCCATCGCCCGCTCATAAGACGCACCGATCGAAACGCACGGAGGAACGCCGGACGGGCGTTCCTCCGCTTCATACGGAAAAACCGCGCATGAAGACACTCCACACGCCATTCACCGGAACCGGGGTCGCTTCCGCCATAGGGAACACCCCCATGGTGCGCCTGCGGCACCTCTCGCCCAATCCGCGCGTGTCCATCCTGGTAAAGCTTGAGGGCGCCAACCCCGGCGGCTCGGTGAAGGACCGGCCGGCCTACTACATGCTTAAAAAAGCCGTGGAAAGCGGCGAGCTCACGCCCGACAAAATAATCCTCGAGCCCACCAGCGGGAACACCGGCATAGGCCTGGCCATGGTGGGCGTGTCCATGGGCTACCACGTGACGCTCTGCATGCCGGAGTGCGTCAGCATGGAGCGGCGGAGCATCCTCATGGCGTTCGGCGCCGACCTCGTGCTTACGGCCGGCTGCCGTATGACCGACGGCGCCATTCTTGAGGCGCGGCGCATGATGGAGGCCGAGCCCGGCACGTACTACATGCCCGACCAGTTCTCCAATCCCGCCAACGTCCTCGCGCACTACGAGACCACCGGCCCCGAGATCATCGAGCAGGCAGGGGGAAAGATACACGCGTTCGTCGCCGGCCTTGGGACCACGGGCACCATTATGGGCGTGGGCCGCAGGCTGAAGGAGCACGACGCGTCCACACGTATAATAGCGGTCGAACCGGCCATGGGCCACACCATACAGGGACTCAAAAACATGACCGAAAGCATCGTGCCGGCCATCTACAACCCGGCGATGCTGGACGAGATACTGACCGTCGGCGACGAGGAGGCCTTCGCCGCCTGCCACGAGCTGGCCGTGCGCGAGGGACTGTTCTGCGGCATGTCGAGCGGCGCGGCCGTTGCCGGGGCCATACGCGCGGCGCGCGCGATGGACGAGGGTACGGTCGTCACCATCCTGCCCGACCGCGGCGACCGCTATCTCTCCACCGCGCTCTTCAAATCGGTCTGCGCCAAGTGCCCGCCCTAGGGCGCGCGGCCAAAAACGCACGCATACATATCGTACAACGACGCGCCGCAAATACAACTGGACGGAGTATCATTCATGCGCAGGGAACGTACGCTCTCAATGATCAAACCCGACGCCGTGGGTAAAAACATAATCGGCGAAATCTACGCGCGCTTCGAGAAAAACGGCCTCCGCATCGCGGCGGCGCGGATGCTGCGCCTTTCGGTCGACGACGCCCGCCGCTTCTACGCCGAACACGAGGGACAACCCTACTTCGAGCCGCTCATCGACTTCATGACGTCCGGGCCCATCCTCGCCCAGGTGCTCGAGGGCGACGACGCCATAGCGAAGAACCGCGAAATTATGGGAAAGACCAACAGCCCTGAGGCCGATCCGGGAACCATACGGCGCGATTTCGGCGAGAACAACCGCCGCAACGCCGTGCACGGCTCGGACAGCCCCGCAAGCGCCGAGAGGGAGATAGCGTTTTTCTTCAGGCCCGAAGAGATCTTCGACCGCTGGTAAGGCGCGGCGCCTAACGGCCCCGGAAGATGAGGCGCCAGAGGCGCTGCGCGCGGAAGCGAAGCAGGTTCGCCGCGAAGCCGATGCGCGTCCCGTAGCCTATGGTGACGAGCGAGAGCGCCAGAGCGGCGAGCGACACCGACACCGCCACCCAGCGCCGGTACAGGCGCTTCTGGATGTCCTCGGCGTAGGCCATTACCGGCGAGAGGTCGCGCCGCGCGCCGATCTCGAAGCTCACGGTCGAGGCGGGGGTCCAGTAGTATTTCTTCACGCCGTCCTCAATGCGGAAGTAGCGGGCGCGCGCGCTCAGGTAGTAGGTCCCCTCCTCAAGCCCCTTGAGCGCGACGGTGTCGCCGGGGTGGTTCACCTCCGCGGGCGCCCGTTTCGGCTCCACCCCCGCCGCGAGCGAATAGCCATCAACCGATTCCTTCTTTATGTTGCGCACCACCAGGCGCGCCTCGAACGAGCCGCGGTCAAACGGTACCCGCGGATCGAACGGCAGCACGATCTCAACGCGCGGCACAGGCGGCCCCGCCGCACCGGGGCCGGGCGCGAGATCCAAGCCCTTCGCGATCCGCTCGTACGCCTCGCGGTCCATGGGATCGGCCCTGTTTACGATTATTTCGTACACGCTCACGCGGCCGGTGGTGTTCGTCTTGTCGACGGCGGCCAGCGTAAAGAAGTAGCGCCCGTCCTCCAGGCCCTCGAAAGCGGTTTCAAAGTCGTTGCTGAAGGTGGCAGGGCGCGAAGCGGTGTCGCGCGTGAGCGAATAGACGAAACCCTTCAGGCGCACCTTGTCGCCCATGGTCCAGCGGAACTGCGCGGTGCGCGAGGGCGATGCCTGCGACTCTGGGTGCGTGGGCGATACCACCAGCGGCCCGGCGAGAGGGTTCCTGCTCACCTGCAGCGGGAAGTGCACGGTGCGGCTGTAGTTGCCTGCGCCGTCCACGGCGCGTATGTGGAAATAGCTCACGCCGTCGTCCAGGTCCGGTATGCGGTAGGTGCGGACGTTGCCCTCCAGGTTCTGCACGGCCGGAATGAAATCCGGTTCCTTGTTGACGATGACGGCGTAGCCCGTTATTCCCGACTCGTCAGCCGGCGGGGTCCACTGCACGAGGGCCGTGGTCTCCCTGGACCAGGCGTTCTCCGGGTGCGTGGGCGATGCGACGGCCGGTGTTTCCACGTACACGTCGGTGTGCTTGGCGGCGACGCGCCCTCCCTCCTCCCACACCGCAAGCACGCGCGTGCCGGAGGATACCATCACCGGCTTGCGCGCCGGGAGGTTCTGTGGCGAAAGCCTGTTTTCGGCCGAAAATGCCCTGTCGGGAATCATGTATTTGCGCGACATTATTCCGGGCCGCACGTCCCTGGTGTCGTACCACACGATGATCAGTTCGTCGCTTCGTCCCGGAATTATCTGCGGCGCGTAGCAGTTGGCGTTGGTCGAGGTGACGTCGATGGGGCGCTCGGTCCAGGTTTTTCCGTAATCGCCCCCGCGAATCATCTTGATGGCCCAGCTCTTGTCGTCGTTGTTCTGGTACACGCAGTAGACCGTGTCCCGGTAAAAGGCGACCGCCGGCGCGGCATCGTTGGCGGGGCTCAGCGTTATGCGGCGCGGGGAGCTCCAGCTCCCGCCGTAATTTTCCGAACGCATGAAGTACAGGTCGTCGGCGAGCACCCCGCGGAAGTCCCCCTTCCCCTGCCACACCACAAAAACGTACGGCCCCTCGAAATGCACCGCGGGGAAAAAGGCGCCGCGCAGGTCTCCGACTTTTGCCAGAATATCGGGCTCGTCGAAGGTGGCGCCGTCGGCGCTGACGGCATGAAAGAGCGTGAAGGCCCCCAGCCTCTGGCCGTGATAGAACAGGTGCAGCGCCCCGCGGTCGTCGTAAAAGAACATGGGGAGAAGCTCCGTGTCCGACGGCAGGGTTATCCGCGCGGGCGGGGACCACGTGGCCCCCATGTCGGTCGAGAGGGAATAAAAAAGCCTGCTTTTGGCGTCTTCGGGCAGGATGTTCTGCCACACCACGGCCACGCTGCCGCCGCCCGATACGGCGATGTATGGATAGTGGTCCATCCCCGCCGCCACGTCGGCGATAGCCACGGGATCGAAAAAGGACCTGCCGCCGTCGAAGGAGAGCGCGGCGTAGACGCGGTGCGCGTTTTTATCGACGCCCTCGAAAACGGCCGCGATAAACCGGCCGCGCGAGGCCATGTGGATGTTGCGCGTCGCCATGCCCACAGGAGAAATAAAAAAGCCCTTCTCCCATCCGACGGGAAGCGTCGTCACCTTGGTGCTTATCGACACCACGACCGTAACGGCCGCGGCCACAATGAGCCCCGCAAGCGACCATAGAGCCTCTCGCACGTACGGGTAGCGGAGATGCAGGCCGAAGAGGCCCGAGACGATACGGTTCATGTATATTTCCGAAAACTCAGCTTGCTGGCGACGCTATACTATTAATCGGCATGGAAGCCGGTTCGAAGCGCCGTAAAATGGCGCCTCCCGCCTTAAAAATAGCGGTTCAGCGGCCGCTCCGCCAGCAAAAAAAGGCCCGCTCTCCATTAAGGGAACCTCTATTAATTAACATTTTTGAGGTTGATAAAGTTGCAACTCCT
>CAZEAH010000317.1:0-4468 GCA_964510075.1 uncultured Leptospirales bacterium
ACGCTCGGTCGCGTGTACGGCGGCGTCCCCGATGCAGTGGCCGTCGGCATTGGGGTGAATACCGGCGAGATGATCGCGGGCAATATGGGCTCCGGCGAGCGCATGGACCGCACGGTGATCGGCGACGCGGTCAACCTTGGGGCGCGCCTGTGTTCGGCGGCCGGCAGAAACACCATCGTGCTCTCGGACCGCACCCGCGAACTGGCCGGAGACCGCATAGAGACGAGGGAGCACGAGGCGATACGCGTGAAGGGCAAATCGGAGCCGGTAAAGATCCATACTTTAAGGAGGACGTTGTGAGATCAACGGCAATCGTGCTTTCGATCGCGATGAGCGCGCTCGTGCTTTGCGCTGCCTGCGGCGCCGGACCGGATGGGGAAGAGCCCGCCTTTCCCGCTGATCATAGAAGCTGGAAAAAACCGGTGGAGAAGGTTCTCGACTATCCGGTGCCCGGGCACGGTGCGGGAGCGAGGATCATATACGGTAATGCTGCGAGCTTTGATCCGATCGTCACGCGCGAGAAAGGGCGGATAACGAGGGTCGAGATGAGGGACGGGGCAATGGTCGTCAAGGAAGTGTACGCTTCCCGAAAGGATGCGCTCCTCGGAGGAGAAAAACCGGCGTACACCGTCATCGATGTAATGTACAAAAACGGTGCCCATCCCGAAGCACAGGGAGGATGGCTGTACTACATATACAAACCGGGCGGAAAGATGGTGCGCATAAAGGGGCGCATGTGCGTCGAGTGCCACGTCGCGGCGAACGAATCACATCCCTATTTCGACAAAAACGCGGACGGTATCTTTCGGGATTATCTGTTCGCGCCATTCGCGGAAGCGGGCAGGATAACCGCGGGGCCTGCGCCCGCAAAGAAAAATAAGCGCGGAAAATAAACCGGAAACGCGCCTGTTTGAGTGCGCCAGCCGGAGCGGTCGACGAGACCCCTGCGCTATGGCAATCGTTCGCCGTATCCGTGCTTTTCCGCGGACGCCGAGTAGACCTGTTTCATCCGCGGCATGATCTTCCGCAGATACTCCACCCTCTTCGCATCGGCCGGATGCGTTGACAGGAACTCGGGCGGCCTGGCTCCTCCCTGCTTCATCATTTTTTGCCAGAAGCTCACCGCCGCATCGGGCGCGTATCCCGCCTTCGCGGTAAAGAGCGTCCCGGTCTCGTCTGCCTCGTACTCGTGCTTGCGGCTGTACGGAAGGATGAATCCCACGGTCGTTATACCGCCGAAGGCCGCCATGTAGAGTTCGCGTTTGCCGTCCTTCTCCGTAAGCGCGCCCAGAATGTTTCCCACCACGTTCGCCGCCATGGCCTGGCTTATGCGCTCGCCGGCTTGGCGAAGCACGGCGTGCGCGATCTGGTGGCCCATGACGACGGCGAGCTCGGCCTCGTTTTCGAACATCGGCATTATGCCGGTATAGAAGACGATCTTTCCGCCCGGCAGGCAGAACGCGTTTACCTCGTTCGATTCGACGACGGTGAATTCCCAGGTATAGTCGGGTTTATTTGCAACGGCCGCAAGGCGTCTGCCCACGCGCTCCACCATGCCCACGTAGACCCGGTTGCGCGAAGGGACCGCCTTGGCCATGAATTCGCGGTAGCTCTTTTCGCCCATCGCGTTCTCCTGCGCCTCGGTTGTGAGCATGAGGCGCGTGCGCTCCGTATAGGGAGTGGTCGCGCAGAACACGGCAAACGGCAGGACTGCCAGCAGAAGAATGAAAGCGTCGAGGCGTGTGCGTTTGGTAATGGTTCTCATGATGACGCTCCTTTCGGACAGGTCGAGTGGGGCGGGCGTGAACAGGGTGTCAAGCGCCGCCGCATCCGCGGTCAAGTATATTTACGATCGTGATGAATGTCAACGACGAGACGTTAGGGGATGACGACGGACTCGCCGTCGCGCACGGCCTCGTATACCTTACGCTCGCCGTGCTTTAAAATCGCGCCCATCGCCCTGCGCGCGGCCTCCGGGTCGCGCCGCGCGAGCGCGCCGAGGAGGCGCGCATTGAGCCTCAGCGAGGCCGCGGGGACGCCCGGAAGTGAGTAAAAGAACTCGGTGAAGAAGGAGTAGATGGGCCGGAATGAATGGAACACCAGGCGGTTTATGACGTTTCCGGAAATCTCGATGACGGTGTAATGGAACTCGAAGTCGCACTCGGCGAGCACCGCTATATCATCGAGATGCGCCTGCTTCCGTTCGAGGTTCGCCCTCAGCAGGGAGAGCTCGGTCTCGGTCGCGCGGAGGGCAGCCTCGCGCGCGGCCTCGGTTTCGGTGACGAACCGGAAGCGCAGAAGCGAGTCGAGCGTCTCTCGGTCGATGCTTCTCCGTATCCTGAGGACCTGTACCAGGGTTTCGAGCGTACCCCTGCGGTGGAAGTCCCTCACGTAGGTGCCGCTCTGGGGATGGGTCTCGACCAGCCCGGACTGCGCGAGCATGGCGATGGCCTCGCGCACGGCGAAACGGCTCGCCCCGTACGCGCGCGCGAGCTCTCGCTCGGCCGTAAGCCTCGCGCCGATCGGATACACTCCGCGTATGATGTCGGCCTGCATCGCGCTATAGATTTTACCCGGTAATCCCGTGTTCATGGTGTCCGTTTCCCCGCCGGCTGTCGCCGTCTCCGCGAGACTGCGACAGGGGCCGCGCGTAAAGCAAGAAAAAAACTTGACCGCTGGTTATACCACTATATAAACTGGTATAACCAATTTCAAGACAAAAGGAGGGGGGCACGTGAAAATTACGAGGATCGAGCTGTACCACGTTTCCGTTCCGCTCAGGGAGACCTTCTGGCCCACCTGGATTCCCGGCTATCCGCAGACGCACAATCGCTTCACCCTCATCAAACTGACAACCGACGAGGGGATCGAGGGCTACGGCGCCGGTTCCGCCATGGGAAAGGAGCGCGAGGGGCTGGGCGACCTTCTGGGCGGCTACCTGATGGGGGCCGATCCGACGGACATCCAGCGCGTTCAGGATCTGTTGAAGCAGGCCGGCATACTCGGCTGGAGGAACTTCTGGATAGAGCCGGCATGCTGGGATATCATGGGCAAAAAGGCGGGAAAGCCCGTGTACGAACTTCTTGGCGGAGAGGCACGGCCCATCGAGGTCTATTGCTCCACGGGCGAGATGCACGACCCGGAACGGAGGGCCGACGAGATACTCGCGATCAGGGAGAGGGGGTATCGCTGCGCCAAACTCCGCGTAAAGAGCATCGAGCTCAAGGACGACATCCGTCAGATCGAGGTGGTGCGCAAGCGCGTCGGAAAAGACTTCGTGCTCGGGGTGGACGCGAACCAGGGCTGGCTGGTCACGATCGTCGACAGGGTGCCGGCGTGGGACCTCG
This sequence comes from uncultured Leptospirales bacterium, assembly GCA_964510075.1. Lineage (GTDB taxonomy): Bacteria > Spirochaetota > UBA4802 > UBA4802 > UBA5368 > MVZN01. The sequence goes on from CAZEAH010000317.1 coordinate 3,348, forward strand.
CGCGGGCCAAAAAATTCGCGGACGCCTGCCACCGTAACGGTATCGAATGGCTCGAAGAGCCGCTCGATTCGAGGGACTACGCGGGAAACGCGGCCCTTAAAAAGTATTCTAAGGTAAAGATATCCGGAGCCGAACTCAATTACGGCTGGGACGAGATCAAGATCATGCTCGAAAAGGACTGCTTTCACATCTACCAGCCCGATGCCACCTTTGCCGGCGGTATCGCGCAGGTCAAGCAGGTCATCGACGCGTGCCGGCAGAAGAAGCGCCTGTATACGCCGCATACCTGGACCAACGGAATCGGCTTCTATGTTAACTGGAACATGGTGCTGGCGGACAGGGGGAACACGCTGCCGCTGGAGTACCCCTTCGAACCGCCGTCATGGATACCCGAGTTCAGGGAGGGAATCATCGATCCCATCATCCCCGACAGGAACGCGCACCTGGCCCCGTTCAGGACGCCGGGCCTTGGGTTCACCGTCGACAAAAAGCTGCTCCGTAAGTACGGCACGCGCTTTTTCAAGCTGACCGAAACGGGCCTGAAGATCAAGGTGATACGCGAGAAGGGGCTTAAGACCGCGCTCGAGCTGAAGAAAAGGAAAGGCTGATCAATACCGACGCCCTCGTTGAAGCGGGGGCGTCGGTCAGCTGTGCGACGGCCGTATGCGCCGGCATCGCCCTCGATGGATCGGCGAATGCCTGAGGGCCTTCCCGTCCGGAAAACAGATGCCGGATTTCGTCTAATGAATCATGCGAAGTATCTCGGAACCAGGTAGATGACCTGCCGGAGCAGGTTCCACGCGAACGATCTCCTGCTCTTCTTCCTGAGCGCGAAAAGCAGCAGCAGAACGACGACGCCCGTTACGATTAAAACAGTATTCATTTCGGTTTCCCCCTATTTCTCGTGCTTTTCGATCAGGTCGGCCGCTATCATGGCGGACGCGGTTACGGTCGGGACGCCGCCGCCGGGATGCGTCGACGCCCCGGCGAGGTAGAGGCCTTTGACGTGCCGCGACCTGGCCGAGGGACGGAACATCATCGAATGCGGAAGGTCCTGCCTCAGCGCGTAGATCGCTCCCTCGGGCGAGCGCAGGAGCCTCTCGAAGTCGACCGGTGTGGAG
>CAZEAH010000318.1:0-4458 GCA_964510075.1 uncultured Leptospirales bacterium
GAAAGGCGGCGCGCGGAGGGAAGAAACAGACCCTGGCCGAGCGGCTGGAAACGGCCGAACGCGCCGCGATCGTCGGGGCCTTCGAAAACTGCGGCGGCGATGCGGCCAAAGCGGCCGGGGAGCTCGGCATCTCGCGCGCCGCGCTCTCGGCGCGCATGAAAAAGCTGGGCATAGAGGCCGGGGCGGGCAGGGCGCGCAGGCCTAAAAAGTGAATATTTTTGTTGACGAAAATCCGCCCCGAACTATATTGTACATAGCGAAGGGCAGTTACCAGTAACCTCCTTGCCTCACGGTCGTATAAAAAGCGTTTGATCTTTAAGCCGGTGCGAGGGCGGCCCGTGTCGCCGGCGCGGCGGAGTGCCCGACAGGTGCAAAATACCGGACGAAACCGTTTAATTGACAGCGCAGATTCGGCGAAAGCTCATCCTGAGAAGAAACACAATCTTCTATAAATTAGCGAATCGAGTAGTACGGCACTGAACAGACGTGCCTTCCCGCCGTAGGCAGTATGCAGAGCGGCATTACCATCGACATTCCAGTGTGACGGAACACGTGAGACTTTATAACAGCAAAGGTGATTTATGGCACGAGTAAACGGGACTTCGAGGCCTGAGGGCAGGAATTCCGCCGGCTCCGACGACGATCGACGAAGCGGCGCCGCGTCGGCGCGCCCCGCCGGCGAAAACGGAGGCGATTCCGCCGCCCCCGCGGCCCCAAGGCGCAATCTCCAGCCCGAAAACAGGCTGGACCTCTCCGACCTGAAATCCAAGACCATCAACGAACTCCTGGCCCTTTCCAAGCAGATGGGGGTGGAGGGCGTCTCCGGTCTGAAAAAGCAGGACATGATCTTCGAGCTTCTGAAGGCCCAGACCGAGCGCAACGGCCTCATCTTTTCAAGCGGCGTGCTCGAGATACTGAGCGACGGCTACGGTTTCCTGCGCTCCCCGAACTACAACTATCTTCCCGGACCCGACGACATCTACGTGTCGCCGTCGCAGATTCGGCTTTTCGGGCTGCGCACCGGCGACACCGTCACCGGTCAGATACGCCCGCCCAAGGACAACGAGCGTTTCTTCGCGCTGCTCAGGGTGGAGGCCGTTAACTTCGAGGATCCCGACCGGCTTCAGAGCCGTACGCTTTTCGACAACCTCACGCCGCTCTATCCCATGGAGCGCATTGTGATGGAAACCGCCTCCGACAACATCGACATGCGCATCGTCAACATCATGACCCCCTTCGGCAAGGGACAGCGAGCGCTGATCGTCGCTCCTCCCAGGACCGGTAAAACCGTATTGCTCCAGAAGATCGCCAACTCCATCACCACCAATCATCCCGAGATATTCCTTATAGTGCTGCTCATCGACGAGCGCCCGGAGGAAGTCACCGACATGCAGCGCACGGTTAAGGGCGAGGTGATATCCTCCACCTTCGACGAACCGGCGTCGCGCCACGTACAGGTGACGGAGATGGTGCTCGAGAAGGCCAAGCGGCTGGTGGAGCACAAGAAGGACGTCGTAATCCTCCTCGATTCCATCACGCGCCTGGCACGCGCCTACAACCAGGTGGTGCCGACCAGCGGCAAGATCCTCTCGGGCGGCGTGGATTCCAACGCCCTGCACAAGCCCAAGCGATTCTTCGGCGCGGCGCGCAATATCGAGGAAGGCGGAAGCCTCACGATACTGGCCACGGCGCTCATCGACACCGGAAGCCGCATGGATGAGGTCATCTTCGAGGAGTTCAAGGGTACGGGCAACTCCGAGCTGCACCTGGACCGCAAGCTCTCCGACCGGCGCATATTCCCGGCCATCGACATCAACAAATCGGGAACGCGCAAAGAGGAATTACTGCTTGACGAGGAAGAGCTCAACAAGATATGGATACTGCGCAAAGTCATCTCGGCGATGAGCCCCACCGAGGCCATGGAGCTTCTGGTTGAGAAGATGAAGGCCACGAAGAACAACAAGGCGTTCTTCAAGGCCATGAATACATGATGAGGAGACCGTAATGAAGCCGAACATTCATCCCGAATACAAGGAAACCGTCATAAAGTGCGCCTGCGGCAACGAGATAAAGACCCGCTCGACCGTTAAGGACCTCCGCGTGGAAATATGTTCCGCCTGCCATCCCTTTTATACGAAGCAGCACAAGATAGTGGACAGCACCGGCCGCGTGGATAAATTTAAAAAGAAATACAATATCAAATAATCCTAATCCTAACGTGTCCTGATTAAAATGAACCACCTGTGTAAATATTATACATAGGTGGTTTTATTGTGTGTAGTATTTACACTAAAGTGCTTTTTCTCTACAAGTGACTTAAGTCCGCAGACCAGAGGGTTCATAGCCGGTTGGTATATCGGGCCTTCTGTGGATTATAATCCTGCCTTCGATGCGCGTTACTCTATAATATTTAATCGATAAAAAGCTTCTAATCCTTCTTTATTAGCGGCTGAACAGGCCTGTTTTGCTTAATATTCTCGGTTTCTTGTAAGTCATGAATCAACAGACTATAATTTTTATTAATATTTGGTGCATCCACGCTCTGGTACGGATTGTGCTTATTAATAGTCAGCATCCCTTACGACAGGAGGGTCCGATGAGAGCGTACGAAGGCTATGACGAAATCTGCATAAACCAGTATTTCCACGCCATCAACGCGGTGAAACTGCTGACTCCCGAGGAGGAAGTGGAGCTCGCAATGGCGAAATGCGCCGGCGACGAGCGTGCCAAGGAGCACCTCATCAACGCGAACCTGCGCCTGGTGGTGAAGATCGCGAAGAACTACACCAGCCTGGAGCCCTCTCTCATCGACCTGGTACAGGAGGGGAACCTGGGCCTCATCCGCGCCGCCGAGAAGTTCGACTATAAGATGGGATGCAGATTTTCCACCTATGCGTCTTACTGGATAAAGCACTATATCACCCGCTTCATCGCCAAGCGGAGCCGTACGATCCGCATCCCGATCCGGAAAGGGGACCTCTTCAAGAAGATCAAGCGGGCGCAGGAGTCGCTGACCAACGACCTGGGCAAGGAGCCTTCCACCAGGGAGATTGCCGACCTCCTTGGGGTCGACGAGAATACGGTGGTCGACATCATCGAGGTCTTCCAGCCGACGGTGTCGCTCGAGCACCCGCTCAACGACGACGAGTTCAACCTCTACGAGGTCGTAAGCGACGAGAAGTACCAGTCGCCCGATACCGGTGTCTACCGCAGGGAGCTTCGCGAGGAGCTGGAAGAAGCCATGTCCACCCTGATGGAGAACGAGAAGAGGATTCTGCGCATGCGCTTCGGCTTCGATGACGAGCGGCCGGTCACGCTGAAGGAAGTGGGGGCCGAGTTCGGCATCTCCGCAGAGACGGTGCGCCAGATCGAGTCGAGGGCCATGAAGAAAATCAAAAAGAAATTCGCGCACCTCGAGAATTACCTGATGTAACGGGTCTCATAAGCCAGTCTATACCCCATTCCCACTTTCAGGAGGATCCCCATCCTCCTTTTTTGTTTTTTCACGGCGACTTGTCGTTGACACAAAAGGGTGTGCGCGTGAATATTTATTATAATATAACAATAAGCATAATGCGTGCGGCCCGGGGCCGCGCGCGCCACCGGAGGAGTATGCCCGCACCGATCTCACGGCGCCGACAGGGCGGTCCCGGCGGCCGGAAGGCGGCATGACCGTCGAATCTGACGCGTTCGATCTGAGGACCCTGCTTGTCCCGGTGGAGGGCAGGGCCGGCGCCGCCGCGCGGGTGGAGGCTCTTATCGCCGAGATGTCCCACCCCAACATCGACTGGAAGCATGTGGTGGCGGGCATACGCTCCTACCTGTTCGACCATATCCACGATCTCGCGCCCCATGCCGATTCGGTGCTGCCCATCCTTTTCCACTATCTGCGCGAGGCGACCGTGCGCAGGAAGGGATCGACGTTACGCGCCGGAGAAACCTTTTTCGACCGCTACCAGTTCGTGCTCCAGGCCATTGCGGAGGGCCGTGCAGAGCTTCTTCCCCTTGAGGCCCGTTTCCGCGACTTCGCCCCGGACTACCTGGATCTCATGCTCCGCGAGAGCGCGGACGGCTTCTATTTCGAGGGAGTCAACGAGCGGGTCCGACGCGCGGGAGAGGCGCTTGCCGCCCGCCTCGACGGCAGCGCGGGCATTCTCGAGCGCATGAACGATCTGCTCATCGCGCAGCTCGAGCTGCACGCGGAGCGTTCGGTCTCCGCGGACGACGATGAGATCGCGGAGCTTCGTGACGCTCTCGGCCTCTCGAACGACACCGCCGAGATCTTCTCCCTTCTGGATACGGTATCGGCCCGCCGCAAGAGGGAAGACGTAGCGGCGGCCGCGGGCGGCGGGACTGACGACGCCGCCGCGCGCTTTGCGCGCATCGCGGATCTGTGCGACTTCTCGCGGAACACCCGGACCTGGGAGCGCATCTGCGTGCTTGCGCGCTCTCTTGTGG
>CAZEAH010000319.1:0-4445 GCA_964510075.1 uncultured Leptospirales bacterium
AAAAACGATCATGTACGAAATGCGCGATGCCGGGATGTGCGCTTCCCACCTGGCCGCTCTGGTCGGGATATTCCTGAAGGGGCGCGCATCCCTCGTTCCTTTCTTTACGGAATCCTCCCTCGCCTACGCGCGGGAATACGCGAGCAACCGTTCCGCCGAGGACGCGCTGCAGAAGGCGCGATCCGCGTATCTGGGTAACCCCTACGTACCGGGGGACATGGGTGATCCCTATGTCGAGCGCAGTTTCCGCAAGATGGACCCCTTCGGCGCGGGCCCGATGCGCGAGGAATTCATACGGCTCTCGCGGGCCGTGTACGATCCCGTATTGAAATACCAGGAGGAGCGATGAGCCTCGCGCGGCGTTTCGACATAACGCAAAGCCCGCTCTCCGGGACCGTTCTCATAGAGGCGAGCGCGGGTACGGGCAAAACCTACGCCATAAGCGGCCTCTATCTTCGCCTGGTCCTCGAGAAGGCCCTGGAGGTCGAGAACATACTGGTCGTCACGTTCACCGTGGCGGCCACCGGCGAGCTCCGCGAACGCCTGCGCGGCCGGCTCCGCGCGACCCTCTCCATGTTCGACGATCCCCGGGGCTCGGCATGCGGCCGGGATCTCCTCGATCTGCGCTCCAGGTACGCGGACGATCCGCTCCAGATCTTTCTGGTCGAGCGCTACGGCTCCGATACGGAGGCCCGCGAGCGGCTTTCGCGCGCCATACGAAATTTCGACGAGGCGTCCATCTTCACCATCCATTCCTTCTGTCAGCGGGCCCTGCTCGAGAACGCCTTCGAGAGCGGCGCGCTTTTCCAGACGGAGCTGGAGGCGGCGGACGATGAGCTCCTCGAGTCCATCGCCGAGGACTACTACAGAAAAAACTGGTACGGCGCTCCCCTGGCTTTTGCCGAATATTCCGCGTCCGAAAACGTGACACCCGCATCGCTGGCCTCGCTCGCGCGCAAACGGCCGCTCGATCCGGAGTACATCCTGGACGGCGACGCGACCGGCGCGGACGCGAATGAAGCACTCGAGGCGGCCCGGTCGCTCGAAAAAGAATACCGCGCTCTGTGCGACGCATGGGGCGGGGAGCGAGCGGCGGCGGAGGCCTTTCTGCACGGCGCGCGGATGGACGGGGTCCTGAAGGCGAACGTCTATTCCGAGGCGATAATCGGCAGGATGATCGAAAAGATGGACCTTTACGCAGGCGGTGGGCTGGTATTTGGGGGCACCAGCGACAAAGATATGGAAAAGCTCTCGGCCGCCTCCATAAGGAAGGCGCTCAAAAAGGGCGCAAGCGCCGACGTTCCGGAATTCTTTTCCCGATACGAAAAGTTTGTCGACCGCCGCGAGCGCGCCGCCGCCGTGTTTCAAAGCCGCCTGTACGGGCTCAAGAGGGAATTCCTCGACTATGCGGCCGGCGAGCTGATCCGCCGCAAGGAGCAGAGGGCGGTCCGTTCGTTCGACGACCTCATCCGCGGAATGCACCGGGCCCTGGCATCGGGCGGCGATTCGGCGCTGGCCCGGTCGGTGCGTCGCCGGTATGCCGCGGCGCTCATCGACGAATTCCAGGACACCGACCCCGTCCAGTACTCCATCTTTACGACCATCTTCGGGACCGATGGATCGCTCCTCTACCTGATCGGCGATCCGAAACAGGCCATTTACGGCTTTCGCGGGGCCGACATCTTCGCCTACATGAAGGCGGCCGCCTCGGCGCGGACCAGGGCCACCATGGACGTCAACCGCCGCTCGGCGCCCGAACTGGTCTCGGCGGTAAACGCGATGTTCTCGCGGGTGAATGATCCCTTCGTTTTCCCCGAAATCGGATTCACTCCGGTATCCGCCGGTGTGCGTGAAGCCGGCGGCGATCCCTCGCCGGGAATGCGTATCTGGCTCGTCCCGTCGAGCCTGGCCTCCACCGCCGGCAAAATGGTGAGCAAGGAGCTGGCGGGCCGGACGGCCGTCGCCGCCGTGGTCTCGGAAACGGTAAGCCTGATCTCGGCCGGCACCTATGCTCCCGGCGACATCGCCGTGCTGGTTCGGACCGGGCGCCAGGCGCGTGCTGTACAGGAATCGCTTCGGGCCGTCGGCGTTCCCTCGGTCCTGTACCGCACCGAAAGCGTCTTCGCTTCGATCGAGGCCGTGGAACTGCTGCACGTGCTTCGCGCGGCCGGCAATCCGGCCGACGCGCGCCTGCTCCGCGCCGCGCTGGCCACCGACATGCTCGGAATGACGGGTGACGATATCGCGCGCCTGTCATCCGGCGGGCGCGAATGGGAGTTGGCGATAGAGCGCTTTTTCGACTATCGCGATATCTGGGCGCGCGGCGGCTTCATGCGGATGTTCCACGCGCTTCTCCGCGGCGAGGGCGTCCACCGGCGTCTCCTCCGCAGGCCCGACGGCGAACGGGTGCTTACCAATGTGCTGCACCTGGCCGAGCTCATTCACCGCGAACAGCGGAAGGAGGGCCTGGGCGCCGACGGCATCGTAAAGTGGCTGAGGAACGCGATCGCCGAATCCGAACACCCGGGCGAAAATGAAGAGCACCAGCTGCGCCTCGAGACCGACGAGAACGCGGTGACGCTGATCACCATACACCGCAGCAAAGGACTGGAGTTCCCGGTCGTCTTCTGTCCCTTCGCGTGGGACGTGCGCGAAATCGAAGAGCCCTATGTATATCACGACCCCGCGCGCGGAAACCGTCCCGTTTTACGCCTGGGAGGGGAGGGTGACGACCCCGGGCCGGCGCCCGCGGCCGCATCCCGCGAACAGCTCGCCGAAAACCTGCGACTGCTCTATGTATCCGTTACCCGGGCCAAACGGCGCTGTTACCTGGTGTGGGGGCGCGTCAACAAATGCTGCGGTTCGGCGCCCGCATACCTCTTCCACAATCCGGGCGACCTGGGCGGCGGCGATATCGCCGCAGAGCTCAAGGTGCACGTAGAAGGCCTCGATGACCGAAGAATGACGGACGATATCGCCTCCCTCGCCGAATCGTCCGAAGGCGGTATTGTTGTCTCGGAGATAGCTCCGGAAGCAGCGCAGGCCTACCGTCCGCCGCGCGCGAATACACAGGCGCTCTCGTGCAGGTCCTTTGCCGGGGCCGTGGAGGCGGGGCGCCGCGTAACGAGCTTCAGCGCGCTCGCCGGAGGGGCGCCGTACGAGCGCGACCGCGATTTCGAATACGTTCCTCCGGCAGTGCGCGGCGGCCCCGCGACGCGCGACATCTTCGCTTTTCCGCGCGGCGCTCGCGCGGGGAGCTGTATTCACGCCATATTCGAGGCTATCGATTTCTCTCTTACCGAGGGGGCCGAGCAGGTGGTCCGCGAGGCGCTCGCGCTGTACGGATTCGACGCCGACTGGACCGGCGCGCTGGCCGACATGGCCTCGTCGGCGCTCCGCACGCCGCTTGAAAGTCCGTGGGGAACGGGCCCCCTGCGCGCCCTCGCGCCGGGCGACAGGCTGCACGAGCTCGAGTTCACGCTCCCGCTCGCGCTCGTCACGCCCGAAGGGATCTCCGACGCGTTCGCGTGCGCCGGGTGCGGCGGTCTCGTGGCGGACTTCGCGGGTTCCATCGCCCGTTTGGGCTTCCAGCCGGTCAGGGGTTTTCTCCGGGGATTTATCGATATGGTTTTCGTCCGCGACGGAAGGTACTACCTGCTCGACTGGAAATCCAACCACCTGGGCGATTCGCCCTCCGAGTACTCGGCCGCCCGGCTGGCCGCAGAAATGCTCCGGCACCATTACATACTGCAGTATCACCTGTACGCCGTCGCCCTGCACCGTTATCTCGCTCGCCGTATACGCGATTACGACTACGGGAGGCATTTCGGCGGGGTGTATTATTTATTCGTGCGCGGCATGGACCCCGCGGACGACGCTCGGCCGGGGGTCTTTTTCGATCTGCCACAGGCGGCGCTCATCGAATCGCTCGGCAGGTATTTTGACGGGGAGAATGCGCCATGAGCGTTACCGACGGCCTTTTCGGCCCGTTCGATACGGCCTTTGCGCGCCTCATGTGCCGCCTGGCCGGGAGGGAAAGCCCCGAGCTCATGCTCGCCGCCGGCCTGGTCGCGGGCAGGACGGCCGCGGGCGATGTGTGTCTGGACCTGGTATCGGCGGCGGGGGCGGGGCTTCCGGACGGCCCTGCCGGGCTCATCCCGACCGATGCCGCGCGCTGGATGGAGGCCCTTCGCGCGACGCGGGTCGTCGGCGCGCCCGGTGAGTACCGTCCGCTGGTGCTCGACGACGCAGGCAGGCTGTATCTGCACCGGTACTGGAAATACGAATCGGACCTCGCAGGCGCGCTCGTCAGGATGGCCGGAAGCGTGCGCGAAGACTACGATCCGGATCTGCTTGCAGGGGGGCTCGACCGGATGTTCGGCGCTACGCATAACGGCGAACCCGACCTTCAGCGCCTTGCGGCCGCGGTCGCCGTAATGAAGTCT
>CAZEAH010000320.1:0-4445 GCA_964510075.1 uncultured Leptospirales bacterium
TGGAATTCGCCACGGTCATGCAGCGAATTCATCAGAATTTTGCCATTTCGGCGAACAGCTTCGTTCAGTGGGCCTGCGTGGCCGCATTCAGGGAAACAAAAGACGATATTGAGCGAATGCGCAAAGTGTATGACGAACGCAGAGTGTATATGATCGAACGACTTAAGCGAATCGGACTGAAGATCCATGTGGAGCCGACCGGTGCTTTTTATGTTTTCGCCGACGGTCGCCACATCTTCGACGACTCCTTCAAGGAGGCGTTCCGGATCGTCGATACGGTAAAGGTCGGAGTGACCCCCGGCATTGATTTTGGCAGCGGCGGCGAGGGTTTCCTGAGGTTCAGTTATGCAAACTCGCTTGAGAACATCAAGGAAGGCCTGGACCGGGTCGAAAGGTACTTCAGGGAATTGAGGTGATGGAGGGGAATTAAGGGTCAGAGCATTCTTCTCGAGCATTCGAGGAAAAAGAGTCAGAGCACTTCCTGGTGCCGCCACTGATAAAGATATAGCTGTGACATGAACAACCTTAGATCCTCGCGGCATCAAAGGTTGCGTAACAATTACGATTACTCTTCTCTATTCGATGATTTTTCTTGACTGATCGTTGTTGATTGTGGCAGTTTTCGGAATGTTGTCGAGGGCGAGGCTCGGAGCCTCACCTCGTTGGATAGCCATTTAAAAGTAAGGTGTTTGTTACAGGACGGTGAGTATTTAAAATAAAATCGCCCAGCGTTTACGATATGCCTCTTCGTACCAGAGAAATGCTTTTACCCGCTCCGCGAAGGACCGGCCGAGGTCCTGGAAAAATTCATGCGGTGTTATTTTTAACCTCGAATGGTGATTTTCGTTCAGATAGGAATTAATGCTGCCATAGCGGTATGTAAGTGGGTCGCCGATGAGGTTTTTACGCACCGGATTGAACGCCAGATACCACAGAAGCCACAATAAATAGTGCCTCGGGCGTTCCGTCTTTTCCACGACGGTATCTTTGAACCGTTCATTCCAAAAAGGGCCTGTTCTACCAGTAAGCATGTTATAACGCTGGGCGAAGCGGGATTTAATGAATTGCATGATACGCGATATTGAAGGCCCGTCGATCACGGTTTTAATCACAAAATGGAAATGGTTGTCCATGATTTCGTAGGCGATCAGTTCGAATTGATATTTCTCCTGTGCCATTGCGATGACCTCGATCAATAAATCAGCGAAGTATGCATCGATGAGCAGATCACGTTTTTCGATGCATCGCGAGAAAACGTGATGCGTATTGCCTCTTTCAGTGATTCGTGGATTTCGGGCCATGCTGTACCTCCTTAGCGTCTCTCTGTATATACGAATAAGGAGGCTGATCTGTTAAAAGATTTTTTACTCTGACCCCATTTTTCATTGCTCTGACACCATAATGTCCATGGTTCACCCTGGTGTCACTGGCCGCCGACCAAACCTCAAGTTCACCGTAAAAGTGCTCTGACCCCTTTCCCCGCTCCGGGCCTTCCAGCAGAAAGGGCTCTGACCCCCAGAACACCCCACGAAACCGCACAGCGAACCAGCCTCTTTAAAAAAACCTTCTGAACTCCGCAAGCTCACCCTTGCCGTCCATTACACGCTGGGCCGCCTTTACGGCCTCGCGGTCACCGAGCGCGATGGCACCCACCGCCAGTCCCGAGGCGATCAGCAGTTTCCGGTAACCGGTGTCGTTGGATGAGACCAGCACATCGCACCCGGAAGCGTCGAAAGTGCCCGCAGAATACAGGTCAATACCGGTGATCTTGAGCGTCGCGGCCATTAGGGTGGGATTATATACGGTCGTGACGCCGGCCATGTTGAGCCCCGCCACGCGCCCCTGTTCCTTCGCCGCGGGCCAGATGCCGTAGAGCTTGCCCCTGTGTTCAATCGGATCTCCCGCGGCGAAGATGTCCGGTTCTGAGGTCCTCAGATTGTCATCAACCACAATGCCGTTATTGACGGTGATGCCGGCATTACGGGCCAGGGAGGAGCGGCCTCGGATTCCGGCCGAAACCAGAACCAGCTCGGCCTCCATTGTGCGGCCGGACTTTAGATGTACTCGTTCCACGGAACCATCACCCTCGATTGCTCTGACCCCGTCCTCCAGGGCGAAAGAGAGCCCTTTCTCCTCCAGAAGGCGCTGGAGCGTGCGCGCGCCGTCGGTATCGAGCTGTCGCGGAAGCAGTCTGCCGCACACCTCGACGACGCACACCTCCAGCCCGAGTTTCGCGAGGCTGTGGGCCGATTCCAACCCGAGCAGGCCTCCGCCCACCACAACGGCGCGTTTCGCCTTTCCGGCGAAATCGCGAATCCGATCGGCATCCTCGATGCCGCGAAGCGTATATACTCCCATCAGGCTCGCGCCCTCGATCGGAGGCAGCACAGGATCGGCGCCGGTGGACAGGAGCAGCCTGTCATAGGGATACTCGCGACCGTTCGAATCGAGCACCAGCTTTTTGTCCGGTACAATCCTTTCAACGGTCGTGCCGAGCAGCGTTGTGATGCGGTTTTTCTCGTAGAAGTCGGGTTTGTAGATGATGAGCCGCTCGCGCGTGATTCCGTTCGCCAGGTATTCGATAACGCTAGGGCGGTAATAATAGGGATGCGGCGAGGCTGTCAGAACGGTGATCGTGCCGTCGGCGTCCGATTTGCGAATGGCGAGCGCCGCCTCGGTGCCGGCGACTCCGTTACCGATAATCAGATAGTTCACGCGTATCCTCCCGGGGGTATGATGGTGATGATGGTGTCAGAGCACGTTCGGAGAACATGTGCCTCGTCATAAGGCAGGCGTGTGGGAATTCAACCGATTTTTATACGACGGCGCGCGGGTGATGGGAAGGCCCGCCGCGTGCGGGTGTGGCGGCCGGACGGGGGAGGGCGACGGGGACCGTTCGCACGGCCCCCGTTCGGAATCGAACTAGTCGGCCTTTACCCAGTACTGGGAGCGGCCGGCCAGCGATATGCCGATGAAGCCGCGCACCTCGAGGCGTTTGCCGCCGTCGATAACCTTGATCTTGCAGCTGTAAGTCTTGCCGTTGTCGGGATCCATGATCTTGCCGCCGGTATATGCGTCGCCATCCTTGGAGAGTCCCCACATGATGGTCATGCCGATGATCGGCTTGTCTTTGTTCGCGCCCGTGCACTTGGTGCAGAGGGGATTGGGGTCTTCGCCGGGTTTCTTGACGAGTTTGACGACCTTGCCGTAGAGCTTGCCGTCTTTCTCGGTTATTTCAAGGAAGGACTTTGCTTCCTTGGTGACGTCGTCGATGGTCTTCCAGGTCCCTACCGGTGAGGGCTCCGCGAATAATCCGGCCGAAACGAAAGCGAACGCCGCGATCATGATGAGGGTAAAAACGGTTCTTCTGGCGCCTGTCATGTCTGTGAATCCTCCTTGATGGATAAATGATATACCGTGAACAAATCGCGCGGGTTCCTGCCGATCATCGCTCCTGTCCCTTTCGGGGGGCAATACCGTTCGGAAATATGGCGGCGAATTATCCAAAGTATACTGAACTGCCCATGCAAATGAGCATATACCCCTGCCGGTGCTTAGGTCAAGCATAATTAGGCGACAGGCGCGACCTCTACGGTGACTTCTTGCAGGAGCGCCTGCGTTAACGGCCACGGGGCCGTGAGGGACCCGCCCCGTGTGGTGCGATCCGCCATGAAGCAATGGGGTCGCGGGTATTATAACGGAAAGTATAATGTGTTGACAAGCGTGCCGTCCGCGGGTAGTCTGTATGGCAGACCACGGAATAAAAAGTCCGTATATATTCAACACTATTCAAGAGGGGGTTTTATCCATGAAAAAAGTCGCGGTTTTGGGTCTTATCCTGTCCCTGGCGTTTTTTGTCGGACAGCTTGACGCTGCCAATGTCGGCGACACGGTATCGAACGTAACGATTCGCGACGCGAGCGATAATCCCGCGCAGATACCCGATCTCGGTGTGAAAGTACTTACCGTTTTCTACAACGATGCGGACGCCGCCGACCTGAGCGACCCGGTATCCGATGCCCTCAAGGCAAAGAAGTTCCCGGAGGCCCAGTATCGCGGCCAGGGGATCGCGAATCTCAAGGATTCCAAAGCGCCGAATTTCATAATCCGCAAGGTCATCAAGGGCAAGGAGCAGAAATACAACACCAAGATATTGACCGATCCTAATTATGCTCTTAAGAACGCATGGGGGCTTGCCAATTGCAACGACGCCTCGGTGTGCATGGTCATAGGGAAGGACCGCAAGGTTAAATACATCAACTACTTCAGGAAGAGCAATCCGGCCAATGCCGCCGAAATCGCGAAGATTGTTGGACTGGTCGAATCACTTATCGCCGGGAAGTAGGCTTTAATCGGCGTTTATCAAACACATGCGGCGCGCGTATCGAACCGATGGCGCGCCGTAGTGTATTTTTTATTGACAAAATACGCGTGCGTCAATAGAG
>CAZEAH010000321.1:0-4423 GCA_964510075.1 uncultured Leptospirales bacterium
CGATCGCGACCGAGTCCGGGTCGAAGGGGATGTCCATAATGAACGAGCGGTCAATTTTCAGGATGTCGACCGGGAAGCGCTTGAGGTAGTTGAGGTTGGAATATCCGGTGCCGAAGTCGTCAATAAGAAGGGTCACTCCCATCTCCTTGAGCCTGTTGAATATATCGATTGCCCGCTCCGGGTTTTGCGCCGCGGTGGTCTCCGTGATCTCGAGCTTGAGGTACCTTGCCGGGAGTCCCGTCGAATCGAGCACGCGCTTCACCATGGAAACGACGTCCTCTCCCTCCTGAAACTGACGGGCCGATATGTTCACGGCCACCTGTATGTCCGGGAAACCGGCTCCGTGCAACATGTGGAGGTGCTCGCAGGACCGGCGCAGCACCCATTCGCCGATGGGCACGATGAGCCCTGTCTCCTCGGCAAGCGGTATGAACTCAATCGGCGGCACAACGCCGGAGCCCGGGAGGTTCCACCTGACAAGCGCCTCGAAAGATACTATAGTCCCTCCGCGGACCGAAACGATCGGCTGATATTCAGTGAAGAACTCCGCGCGTTCGATGGCCTTGCGGAGAAGCGTTGCCGTCCGGACGCGCTTCATAACGCTCGACAGCATATCGGCGTTGAAGACTTCATACAACGACGCCCCCCTCGATTTGGCCCTGTTGAGCGCTATTTCCGCGTCGCGCATGATGGATTCGCGGTCGGCGTCTTCGGATGGAGAGATGACTATGCCCATGCTCGCGCTTGCGAACACCTCGCCGCCCTCCACCTCGAACGGAGCCTCGAGGCCCGCCTGTATCCTGCCCGCGACGTTCAGGGCCCTTGCCTGGTTTTCGGTGCAGTCCAGAAGCAGGCCGAACTTGTCTCCATCCAGGTGGGCAAGCAGGTCGTCGGCTTCGATATATTGTTCGATGCGCCGCGAGAAGGTATGGAGAAACCGGTCGCCGGCGGCGAACCCGTAAGTATTGTTGATTACGGTGAAGTCGTCGATGTCGATAATGATCACCGCGTAGCGGCAGCCCGTCTTTCTGCGGGAAAGTTCTATTGCGTTCTCTATCCTCTCCAAAAAGAGGGTGCGGGTGGGCAGGCCCGTCACCGGATCGCGAAGTTCGCGTTCGGTGATGTCGCGGCCGCTGGAAACGAAGTGCGTTATCGCTCCCGATGCGTCCTTTATCGGCGTTACGGTGATCTCGTTGTAAAAGACCTCGCGCGATTTTCTACGGTTGATGAACACCCCTTTGAATACCTGTCCGGAGAGAATGGTGTTCCAGAACCTTTCATAGAATTCACGGTCGTGCCTCCCCGAGCTCATTATGGCCGGCGTCCGCCCGATCACCTCTTCCCCGCTGAAACCCGTTGCCGTCTCGAAGGCCGGGTTGACGTATTCGATCACGCCTCGGCTGTCCGTAATCACAATATGGTCGGCCGTCTGTTCGATGGCGCTCGACAGTTTTTTCATTCCGCGTACCAGCTCCTCCAACTCGCGCTGGTAGGTGCGGATGGCGTCGCGGCTTTCCTTTATTTTCAGGAGCGACTCGGTGCGGACCCGCAATTCGGTAAAGTCGACGGGCTTGGCGATAAAATCGCTCGCGCCGGCCTCTACCGCGAGCAGCCTGTCCTCGCGGTTGGCGAGCGCCGTAACCATGATTATCGGCAGTTCGGCGAACTCCTCCATGCGACGGATGCGCCGCACCGCCTCATAGCCGTCCATCCCCGGCATCATGACGTCCATCAATACCAGATCGATCGTACGGTCGACGAGTGCGAGCGCCTGGGCGGCATCCCGCGCGAGCACCGGAACGTGGCCGAGGTGCTCGATCATGTCGCGAAGCAGGATGCGGTTGAGCTCCTCGTCGTCCACTATCAGTATTTTTCTGGCGGGAAGCCCCATGAAAAGTCTCCATCCTTCAACGGAAAATAACTGCGCCGGCCTTTTAACATGATTGAATTGGGGTGCCGCACGGAAAGGGCACGGAGCCCGGAAAAACGCGCCGGCCTTATACCCTCGTATGTCGGGTAGCACACCCCGGGCACCATAACGGAAGTATACTGTACCAAAAAAATAAATCCAGAATTTTAGCGGCGTCGCCCTTAATTTTTCCTTGACGAAGCCGGTGATACAATCAAATTTGGCTGGTCGAAACGGCGTGATTTAGCTATATTTTTCCCGACCGCGTTCCCGCTTCGCGACGACGGTATCACTGATGGAATCAGTTCTTCGTGGAGGTGTACAATGCCGACCTATGAGTATGAATGCATGGAATGCGCCCATCGCTTCGAGGTGTTCCAGTCGATTAAGGACGAGCCGATACAAC
The DNA here is from genome assembly GCA_964510075.1 of uncultured Leptospirales bacterium. Lineage (GTDB taxonomy): Bacteria > Spirochaetota > UBA4802 > UBA4802 > UBA5368 > MVZN01. Next base: position 2,316 of record CAZEAH010000321.1, read on the forward strand.
GATGCCTAAAATGCGGGTCCGGAGTGAAACGGCTTATCGGCTCGGGCGCCGGGATCATCTTCAAGGGATCGGGATTTTACGTGACGGACTACAAAAAGGGAGGGGCCCCCTGCGCGTCTTCCGCGGACAGCGCACCGGCCGCCGGCACGTCGTGCGATTCCTGCGCTAAAAGCGACTCCTGTTCCTGACGCCTATAATTCCCTTTTCAGCATCTGAGCCCTCTTCTGGCGGTAATGGGTGAGGAGATACTTCTCCACGGTCATTATCGCCCGTGCGGGCATGACCTCATCCTTTATCTTGAATCCGACGAGGGTATCGGTGTACTTGCGGATGCTTTCGGGGGAACGGGCCGCGTCGACCGGGGCGAGCAGGTATTCGGTGTCGGGCATGAGGAGTTTCAGGCTCCTTTTCGGGTACAGCACCTCGCGCGCGTTGTAAACGGGGATCACGATGCGAAGAGCGTTCTCGCGCATGTCCTGAATGAGGTGATCGACCAGCGCGTCGTTTTCGGGAACGAGTTCGATGAAGTCCGAAAGGGCGAGAATGGGCCCCTTTTGGGCGGCGAGTTTTTTGTAAACCTGGCGCGCTTCCCTCGGCGGAGGCGCGGCGAAAGCCTCCGCGCCCGGGGCGGCCTCCTTCTTCACCGCGGCGCGGCGTCGGCCGCCGAAGAGGTTCCTGAAAAAATTGACTATCCGTGCCAGAAGTGACGGTCTTTCGGCCGTAAACGCCGCGCGCCTTGAAGCCTCCTCCTTCTGGCGGAGCTTTTTGAGGTGTTCCTCGTACTCGCTTATAAGGGCCTTTAAATTCTCCTGGTCGTCGGACGAGAGCCTGAGATCGGCCTTTTTGTCGAGCGAGGAGAGGACCGTCCGTGCCGTGCGGTAAAGGATTTCCAGGTTCCTTGAATGCTCCTGCCGTTCGGAGTAGGTGTATTCGGCGAACTTCTCGGGGCTTCGCAGAACGAGCTCCGCGAGTCCGGCGAAATGCGCCATAAAGCCACCTCCGTCGATATAATAGACGGTGCCGTCGTCGCTCACGTATGACAGGACCGAATTCGCGCGCATGTTCTCGGGAGTGCTCCATTTTTCAAGCACCTCTTCCGTCAGCTCGAGTATGGAGCCCACAATATCGGATGCGGTGCAGACGCGCTGCTCGCTGATGAAACGGGCGATGTCCCTGCCGAGCGTTTTCGAGGGATCCAGGCTCTTCTCGGCGTTGATAACGCAGGCGCGCAGGGAATGAATGTTCTTCACGTCGATCCGGTCGTTGTCGGCGAGCGAGGAGGCAATGTCGCCGATGAGGATGTTGAAGATGTAATCAAGCTTGGGGTCGCGGTAATCGCTCACGTAGTCGTTGAGAATGCCGAAACGCTTGAGCCTCCGCATTACCAGCTCGTTGTACCGGCCGGTTATCTCTTTAAGCCGGTTCAGGTTGATCGAGTCGCGGGCGGCCGGGTAATTTTTGGCGTGGAAACAGTAATCCTCCTCTATCTCGGTCTTGTTGCGGTCCAGGCTCGAGCTCTTAAAGATGAAATACTGCTTGCCCTCCTCCCTGGCGATCACCCGCGACAGGTCGTTCTTGCTCCTGGCGACTTTAACGAGCTTCGACAGATTGAAGAACCTGTATTTCTGGAGGAGAGTCAGAAGGTTCTCGAGCGACCGGTCGTCGCGTATGGAGCACAGGCGTTCGTAGTCGCGCGCGTTGAGCATCACCCCGAGCTCGACGCTCTCGATCACCGAAAGCCTCTTGGTGGATTCGTCCACGTGGAAATCGAATGTTATAAGCTGCTGGACGTGTTCGGGGAAGCGGGAGGTCAGGTACTCGACAAGGTACTCCACGGTCTTGTCCCTTTTCGGCGAGAGCGGGATCTTGACGTTCCGGGACTTTTTCAGCGATTCAAGCGTCGCCAGGGGTTTGATGCCCGCGGGGAGCGATTGTCCCTGAAGGGCGTAGATCTCGTTGAGCACTTCCAGTATATAGGGCTCGCGCAGGCTCGAGTCGTCGAGGAAGGTAAAGCGGTCAATTGCTTCCATGGCCTTTGCCGCAATCGGACAGTGATCCGCGTATCGCCGCCGCGCACCGCTCCGCGGGGATTTTCTTCTGCTCGCCCG
>CAZEAH010000322.1:0-4420 GCA_964510075.1 uncultured Leptospirales bacterium
GTCGCCCAGGTCGTAGGTGTAGGGGATCGGCTCGGCCTCGTGCATCATGGCCTCGTTGCCGATCACCAGGGCCGCGTCGATTTCCGAAAGCGAGGGCCGCGGCGGTGACGGCACGTAGGCGGGGCGCACGCCGTAATGCCGCTCCAGGAGCATCTTCAATAACACCACCGAGGTCTGCGACGCGGAGGAGAGGCCGAGCGTGCGCCCGTCGAGCTCCTCGATCGGCACACGGCTTACCAGCACCACCGAGCGGACGTAGCCGATCGAGGAGAGGCAGAAGCCGGGCAGGATGAGCGCGTCGCGCACGTCGGCGTACGCGGCCGAGGAGACCGGGCTCATGTCGAGCGCGCCGTCGCGCATCATGGCGTTCAGCGCGCTCGGATACGCGGGGACGACCTCCACGCCGTCGAGCGGGCGCTTCGTCATCATGTGATGATAGAAGGGATAGCAGTTGAGGTAGTCGATATAGCCGAGCTTCATGAAGGGCCCTCCCGGTCTCAGTAAGCGGCCGTGGCGCGCACGGGCGTCATCCCCGCGTTCTCGATGATCCTGCGCAGGCGCTCTTCGGAGCCGACGTCGTCGGTCGTCGCGCCCGCGGCGTGCACCACCTTCTCGTAGTGGTAGGTGGCGCCTATGTCGTCCACGCCGAAGTGGAGCATCACCTGCGCGAGCTTCTCTCCCAGGTACATCCACAGCCCCTTGAGGTGCGGGATGTTGTGCAGAAAGACGCGCGCGGTCGCGTAGATCCTGATATCGTCGAAACCCGTGGCCTGTTTCTCCACGGCGAGCGCCGTGTTTTCGGCGTGAAAGGGAAGCGGCACGAAGGCCTTGAAGCCCCCGGTCTCGTTCTGAAGCCCGCGTATGCGCGACAGGTGGTCGACGATGTGCGAGGGGTTTTCCACGTGATTGTAGAGCATGGTCGCGTTGGTCTTCAGGCCCGCCTGGTGCGCCTCGCGCATAACGGAGAGCCAGCGTTCGCCCGATATCTTGCGCGGCGCAATGCGGCCGCGCACGCCGGGATCGAAGATTTCGGCGCCGCCCCCCGGAAGCGCTCCCAGTCCCGCGTCGATCATCGCGCGGAAGAGCTCGGGGATGCTCATGCCGCTCCGCCGCGCGAAGTAATCATATTCCGTGGCGGTGAAGGCCACGATGAAGAGGTCCGGCTTCACCCGTTTGATGCGCCGCAGCATCTCCAGAAAATAATCGAGCGAGAGCGCCGGATTGAGCCCTCCCACGATGTGCACCTCGTCGATGCCGAAATCCGCGGCGCGGCGCACGCGTTCCTCTATCTCGTCGAGCGAAAGCGTGAAGGCGTCGGCATCGCCCTCGTCGCGCGAATAGGCGCAGAGCGGGCAGCGCAGCTCGCACACGTTGGTGTAGTTGAGGTTCATGTTCACGCCGTAGTAGGCCTTATTCCCGTTTGTGCGTCGTCGCACAAAATCGGCGATAAGGCCGAGCTCAACGACGTCTGCCGTTTCGAGCATGGCCATGGCATCGTTTTCGTCGACGGGCGTTTCCGACAGCACCTTTTCGGCGATGCGGCGGAGGATGGGGTTGTGTATCATCTCGATGTTCATCATGTGAGATTGAAAGCGACATTGGCCAATGTCGCTTTCAAATAATGTCGCCTTCGCTTTCGCCGCCCCCCCATTCCGGAAAAAGATCGTGCCGGATTCCGAGCAGGTTCAGCACCTTCCCCACGGTGAAATCCACCACGTCGTCGATGGTGCTCGGGCGCGCGTAGAAACCGGGCACCGGCGGCACGATGTCGGCCCCGGCGTCCCTCGCGCGGAGCATGTTTTCGATATGCGCGCGGGCGAGCGGCGTTTCGCGCGGGACGAGCACGAGCCGGCGACGCTCCTTGAGCGCGACGTCGGCGGCGCGGGTTATGAGCGAATCGGCGTAGCCCGAGGCGACGGCCGAAAGGGTTTTCATGGAGCATGGCGCGATGACCGCGGCATCGAAGCGGAAGCTCCCGCTCGCCGGCGGGGCGAAGAGGTCGTCGTTCGCGTATTCGGAGAGGCGCGCAAGGTCGAGCTCGGGGCGGCGGCGCGCGATGAGCTTCGAAAGCGAGCGATCGCGCGCCTCACCGACACCGATTTCGTACTCGATGATTCCCCACGCCGCGGCCGAAACGACGGACCCCACGGCCCTCCCCGCGCCGAGCAGTTCCTCAATGAGGCGGATGCCCAGTATCGCGCCGCTCGCGCCGGTTATTCCGATTATGTACATGGAAGCAGTTTAGCCCTGATCGACGTAAACATCGAGAAATGTGCCGATGAAGAGGACGGGCGCGACATAGCGGTTGAGCTCGAAGAAGCGTCCGATGGCCGAGGCCGGGTCATCGCCCCGCGCAAGCTTCTGCTGAGCGGTGAAGATCACCGCGACGCAGGCCACACCCACCCAGTAGCCGATTCCGCGCCGCGCGATGAAGCCCGCGGCCGAAAGGGCCGCAACCGCCGCGACGTAGCTCGCGGCCGAGACCGTAAGCGTCCGCTCCACGCCATAGCGCGCCGGAAACGAGTACAGCTTTTCCTCGCGGTCGAAATCCACGTCCTGTATGGCGTAGACCAGGTCGAGCCCCGCGATCCACAGCATGATGGCCGCGCCGAGAATGAAGGGCAGCACGTCGAACTCGCCGGTAACGCCCAGGTAGCCGCCGATCGGCGCGGCCGCCTCGACGAGCCCCAGATAGTAGTGCGACGACGAGGTGAAGCGCTTGAAGTACGAGTAGGTGGCGAGCATTGCCACGGCGACGAACGAAAGATAAAAACAGAGCGTGTTGAGCATATACGCGGCAAAGACGAGCACGAGCGAGGCGGCCGCCCCGTAGAGCAACACTTCCGCCGGGTTGGCGTCACCGCGCGCGAGGATGCGGTCCTTCGTGCGGGGATTCTTCCGGTCGATCTCGATGTCGATGACGCGGTTGAACGACATGCCGGCCGTGCGCGCGGCGACGAGCGCGACCGTCACCCATATCCAGTCCACAATCGAACCGCCCCCGGCGAAGAGCACGCCCAGGTAGGCGAACGGCAGCGCGAAAAGCGTCTGCTCGATCATGATCATTTCCGAGAATTTTTTAAAATCCATATTCCTTCCACCGTTCGCTGACGTGTTTTTTTATTTCATCGGACATCCTGATTTCGTCCGGCCAGTCGCGCCCCATGCCCTCCTCGCGCGTCTTCCGCGTGGCGTCGATTCCCATCTTGCCGCCGAAGTTGGCGTAGGGGGCGGAGTGGTCCAGCGCGTCGAGCGGCCCGCCCGAGAGGACGAGGTCGCGCTGCGGGTCCACGTTGTTCAGGAGCTTCCAGACCACCGTGCTGTAATCGCGCAGGTCGATATCGTGATCGAAGACCGCGATGAACTTTGTCGAGGCCATCTGGCCCATGCCCCACAGCGCGTGGATGACCTTGCGGGCCTGACCGGCGTGCTCCTTTTTGATCGAGACGAGCGCGCAGTTGTGGAAGACACCTTCAAGCGGCAGCTCGATATCCACGATCTCCGGGGCGATGAGCCGCAAAAGCGGCAGGAAGATCCGCTCGGTGGCCTTGGCCATGTAGCAGTCCTCCATGGGGGGCTTGCCCACAATCGTCGCCGGGTATATGGCGTCGGCGCGCATCGTCATGCAGGTTATATGAAATACCGGGTATACGTCGGCCGGGGAGTAAAAGCCCGTATGGTCGCCGAAGGGCCCTTCTGTCCGCTCGTCGCCGGGATCGATGTACCCCTCCAGCACGAAATCGGACTCGGCGGGCACCAGGAGGTCCAGCGTCTTCGCCTTTACGAGCTCTACCGGCGCCGACTGCAGCCAGCCGGCGAAGAGCATCTCGTCTATATCGGGGGGAAGCGGCGCCGTGGCCGCGTAGGTCACCACGGGAGGACCGCCGAGCGCCACGGCCGCCTCCATGCGCTCGCCGCGCTCCCTGTATGTGCGGTAGTGGCGCGCGCCGTCCTTGTTGTACTGCCAGTGCATGCCGGTCGAGGCGTTGTCGAATTTCTGCATGCGGTACATGCCGTAGTTCTGCGCCTTCGAGTCCGGATCGCGCGTTATGACGATCGGAAGCGTGATGAAGGGGCCTCCGTCGTGCGGCCAGCATGTGAGGATGGGGAGAGCGTCCAGAAGCGGGCCCGCGGTGAGCACTTTCTCCTGGCAGGGGGCCTTTTTGACTTTCTTCGGCATGAAGCCCGCGAGTTCCTTGAGCGTAAAGAGCATTCGAAGCTTCTCCATTATCCCCGCCGGCGGCTGTATCTTCACCAGCGATTCTATCCTCGCGCCGATATCGTCGAAGTTTTCGCAGTCCAGCGCCAGGTTCATTCTCCGGTAGCTTCCGAAGGCGTTGATGAGCAGCGGATGCGGCGAACCCTTCACCCTCTCGAAAAGGAGCGCGGGGCCGCCGCTCTTGCTCATACGGTCGGCGAT
>CAZEAH010000323.1:0-4418 GCA_964510075.1 uncultured Leptospirales bacterium
GCCTGGTGCGGTAATGGTCGCCCTCGTGGTTCACGAAGACCTGGGTCTTGTATTCCAGGCGCCTGAACGCGCGGGAGTGTATGATGCGCTCGCGGTCGCGCTGAAACTCTGTGCAGTAGGGGTGGGGGGGGTCGGGATACTGCCTGCCGCGCGAACGGCCGGAACGCGCCGCCCAGGGCGCGAGCAGCGAGCCCTCCATCTCCTCGAGGTAGGCGCGGTGCGATTTCATCATAGGGCTCACCGTCGCGCCAGCTCCTCCTCGTAGGCCTGCATGGCCACCTTGCGGTTCATGCGGATCTCCTCGTTGACCGGGTCCTCCTCAATGCCCCTGGTGAAGGACTGGAGGGCCTTTTTGTACAGGCCCTTCTTGTAGTAGCACTTGCCGATGTTGTTGTAGGATTCGGCGATCACCTTGGAGTCGTTCGTCGCGCGTATGGCCTGGTAGAAGGTGTCGATGGCCCTGTCGTGCATCTCCTTTTTCGCGTACAGAAGCCCGAGCGAGAAGAGCGCCTCGGCGTCGCCGGGCTTGAGGAGCAGGGCCTTCTGCACATAGCCGACGGCGTTTTGCATTGAGTCGTCGGTGGGCTTCTCCATCTTGGAAGCGAGTATGCCCAGGTTGACGTAGGCGCGCCGGGCCAGGTCGGTCTTCTCGTTTATTTCGATGACGCGCTTGTATTCCTCGCGGGCGTAGTCGAGCAGGTTTTTCTTGTAATAGATCGTCGCGAGGCTGAAGTGCCCCTCCTGGATAGTGGGCCAGCGCCGGAGTATCCGCTGGTACTCATCCATGGCCATGTCGTAGTGGTTGTTTTCGTAGTAGTAGTCGGCCAGCGCGAGCAGGGGCTGGGGATTGTCGGGATTGAGCTCTGAGGCCTTTTTCCACGATTCGATCGCGAGCTGGGGCCTGCCGGCGTGCTTGTAGGCTATTCCGAGGTTATAGAGCGCGGCGTCGTCCTTGGGGCTTATGGCGAGCGCCTTTTCGTAGGCCTGGATTGATTCCTCGTACCGCTGCGCGTCGTCGAGGATGTTGCCCATGTTGAGATAGGCGACGCGCGCGTTTTCCGAGGCCGGTTCGTAAGTGGTGATCTTGTGATAGAACTCGTAGGCCCGTTCCAGGTCGCCCTTGTCGTAGTAGATTTCGGCGATGCGCGAGAGTACGCGCGCGTTTCTCTTCGAGGTGGAGAGCAGGCGATTGTAGGTCTCCAGGCTACGGTCGTAATCTTTAAGGGAATAGTAGGCTTCGCCCAGGCTTTCCAGCATCGCCGCGTCATCGTGGCCGAGCTCCCCGGCCTTTATAAAGGCGTCGAGCGCCTTTTCGTTCTTGTTCCGGCGCGAATAGACGATCCCGAGGTTGTAGTGGTTGACCGCGTCGCGCGGGGCGATGGAAACGGCGAGCTCCAGAAACTTCTCGGCCTGCGGATAGTCCCGCCTCTCGGTGAAGAGAACGCCCAGGCGCCCGTACGCGCGTGCGGCGACCTGTCCGATTTTATCCGCTGCGCCGGCGCGCTTGAGGTATTCGATCGCCGAGACCTCGTCGCCCTTTTTGAGCAGGGCGATCGCCAGGTTGTAGAGCGCGGGAGGGTCTTCGGGCGAGGTCTCGAGCGCCGCCTGATACTCGCGCGCGGCGTCCGCGTAACGGCCCTGTTCGAAATAGATGTTGCCGCGGAGCACCCTGTTGTGGATGTTTCCGGAATCGGCATCGACCGCCTTTTCGGCGTATTCGGCTGCCCGGTCGTAGTCCTTCTTGTGCCGGTAGGCAAGGGCCAGATTACGGTAGATGACGGGATTCCTGCGGTCGTAGGTCAGCGCGCGGTTATAGCTCTCGATCGCTTTGTTGAAATCGCCCCTGTCGTCGTATATGATCCCGGCGTAGGTGAGCGCCATGGCCTTTTCCTCGTTGGTCGCGTCGGACTCTACGACCTCCGCGAACTCCGCCAGCGCGTCGTTGAAATATCCCTTGTGGTAGCTCTCAATCCCCCTCTTGAGGTGAATATTTTCCACGCTCCCTTCGGGAAGCTCTTTTTTATCTGTATCTGAATAGATGGATTCGCCCGCGGGTGCGCCGCTCGGCGTGAAGAGGGAAGGCTTCTTGATGTAGGCGGTAAGAAGAAGGATGGCCGCGACCGCGAGGACGGCGATACCCGAGATGAGTGCAAGAGGAAGATATTTTCTGTTTCGCAAGGTCTCGGCCAGGCTCAGGCGGTTTCGCCTGATCTCGCCCGGGGTGTCGTCCGGCTCGTCCCCGGAGGATATGGAGAACCTATTTTTTCTTATCGGGCCCACTCTCCGCTGTTTCCTCCCTTTTCAGTTCATATTTGTGTATGGCGTCGAGGATGCCGTTTATAAACTGTCCGGAGCTCTCTCCGCCGTAGATCTTGCCGAGCTCGATCCCCTCGTTGATCGTTACCGCCGACGGTATGTCCGGGAGGTGCAACAGCGCGTAAATTGAGAGCCGCAGAATGGACTTGTCGACGGCGCTGAGGCGCTCGAACTTCCAGTTCTTGGAATAGGTCCTGATGAGCTCGTCGATCTCGTCCATGTTCCGCAGGGAGCCGTCGATGAGCGTGACCGCGAACTGGCGGATGTCCTCGGAAATGTCCTTGTCGACCCAGTCGAGTCGCGCGAGCTCGCCGGCGGGGGTGTGCACCGTCTCGAACATGTAAAGCCCCTGAAGCGCGTACTCCCGGGATTTTCGCCGGTGTCCCATCTAGCGGATCTGTTTGAATATATTGGCCATCTCGATCGCCGACATCGCCGCGTCGAAGCCCTTGTTGCCCGATTTGGTGCCCGCTCGCTCGATCGCCTGTTCGATGGTATCGGTGGTGAGCACCCCGAAGACGACGGGGATGGAGGCGGAAAGCCCGATCTGCGCGACGCCCTTTGAGACCTCGGCGGCGACGTAGTCGAAATGCGGCGTCGCGCCCCGGATGACCGCCCCCAGGCAGATAACGGCGTCGAACGAGCCCGTGTCGACCAGGCGGCGTGCCGCCGCCGGGATCTCGAACGAGCCCGGCACCCACAGCACGGTTATTCCGTTGTCGTCGGCGTTGTTTCTTTTAAGGCAGTCGAGCGCGCCGCCGAGGAGTTTCTGCGTGATGAATTCGTTGAAACGCGAAACGACGATTCCGAACCTGAGTCCCGACGCGTCGAGTTTTCCCTCTATTATTTTCATGAGCGCGACCGCCTCTGTGTTTACAATGGTATAGGACCGGGGCACCTCGAAGATTCCGCCGCCACGAACGGGGCGCAGCATGCCTGTCGGTGAATGGCCGGTATTCGCCCTTATGCTCTCAGCCGGAAATGCGCTCAGTCAAGCTTTTTTTTACCAGCCGGCGGCCGTCATGACCATCACTACATGCTCCCATCGTTCCGATTCGGGGAGGTTTCTTCTGCCGATGCCGTGGGTGATCCAGATCGGGAGACCGCCGACGGCCAGGATTCTCACGCCGTATCCGGAGCCCGCTACGTGTTCGGGCCGCGGATCAATGATGCGCGCGTAATCGAGAAAGAGGTTGACGCGCAGGCGCGAGGCCAGATCGAACGCGTACTTCGCGTTCACCAGGGCGAAGCCTTCCACGCGGAAGCTGTCCACGGTGAAGCCATGGACCACGTCGAGGTTGGCGTTGTCGATGGTGCCGCCGAAGCGCGGACGCGTAAGGAAATCGTTATCGACGCCTCCCTTGTAATGCGCCCTGAGCACCAGGTTATGCGTGCGGAGAAAAACCGCCCCCGCCGTCAGCTCGCACGAATAGATCGCGAAGGTCCTGGCATAGCCGGTTTCCTCCAGCCCGGGCTCTTCGCCCCAGGGCTCCCATTTGCTGCGGATGCCGTATCCGGCCCAGGCCTCCAGGGCGAATCCCTGCTTGATCTGGTCTATGCCCTTTTCGGTGAGGCGCTCGACGCCGAGGTCCAGGCGGGGAAAGATATTGACATGATCGCACGGCATGGTGAACCCCTCCGGGGGATTCCGCCGGACGAAAAAATACTGGCGCGAATCGAGCGTGAAGCCCGCGTAGGTCTTAAAGGGGAGCCCCACCTTGAGCGTGACGATCTGCGAGGTGTAGTTGGTATAAAAACGCCTCTCCTCGACCACGGCGTTTCCCCGAAAGCCGATGTTGGTGCCCGACGCGTACAGGAACGAGCCCACAAGCGTCTCGCTGAGCGTCGTGTTGTCCCAGGGGAAGCGCTTCTGGGTGAACCGGGTCGACAGTTTGTAGCCGACCCACCGAAACGAGAAATCCGTACCGGTACCGAAGATGTTCTTGCTTTCGGAGAGGAACACGGGCGCGTACAGGGCTTTCCTGTCGCCTGTTGCGGGGATCTCGCCGAGGAAGACGATGATGGATTCGATCTCCTCGCTCGCGCTCGTGTGTATGGCGGAGAGGTCCTCGTGGTCGCGCCCGGGGCGCGATTCGACCCTG
>CAZEAH010000324.1:0-3678 GCA_964510075.1 uncultured Leptospirales bacterium
CACCTGGGCGGCTGAAAGGAAGGTCATGCCGGAAGATATCGCTGTTCTCTGCTGGATGGCGCTGCTTCCCGCGTAAAATGGCACGCGGTTGTCCTCATATTCGGAAACAAGGTCATTTATTAATTGACGTAATGGTGAAAGTACGCTTTAAATTACGGGCGTACGGGCAATGCTATGAGAAAAATACCGAAAGGGATAACTATCATCATTAACGAGGCCCGACGTGAGTTCTCAGCGCTGTATCGGAATCGCATGAAAAAAATGATTCTTTACGGATCATACGCACGGGGGGACTACACGTCCGGATCGGATATCGATATCGCGTTGATCCTTGATCGTATCGATGATTTCCATCGCGAAAGGGAGCGTTATATCCGGGTACTCAAAAACCTGTCCCTCAAGCATGACACCCTTGTTTCCGCCGTTATCCTTGATCAAAGGAACATTGATACTGAACCCAGCCCGCTCATATTGAACATTAAGCGTGAAGGCATACCACTGTGACTGATTCCGGCGTGCGGCGGCTGATGGACAAGGCGGCCGAAAGCCTTGACGCGGCACGGCTGCTTCTCGGTCAGGGGTATGCTGATTTTTCCGCATCAAGAACATATTACGCGATGTTTTATGCCGTAGAAGCCTTGTTGCTCGCGAAGAACATGGCGTTTTCAAAGCACAGCGCGGTAATTTCCGCGTTTGGCAGGCATTTCGTGAAAGAAGGAATCTTCGACGAGAAATATCACGGATACCTGATCGACGCGTTCGACCTCAGAAACCTGGGGGATTACGGAACGGGTGAACGCGTTGAGACGATCAAGGCCGAAGAGATGATCAGACAGGCAGCGGAATTCATATCCATGATCGACGAATACATCACCCGGCATACCGGTGGCTGACCGTTATGCCGGGGAATCGCGATAATCTCACCTGATGCCCCTTAATACCACATAAGCACATCCTCCGCGAAGGCCACAAAGCGGTCCACCTTCAGCTTCTTTCCGTCGTCGAGGATGACCTGACCGGTGAAATAGCCGAAGACCTGGTGCTGGATCGATTTGATGACGACCATATTGACGGCGCTCGCGCGGTCCACCGCGGGCTCGAAGTCCATCTCGAAGCGTCCGTCGCTGGAGGTGAACTTCCAGGGGGCCGTGTAGTTCGTGGTGTCGATATGGAAGGTCACCTCGTCCAGCTTGTGCGCCCTGTTTTTATAGAAGAGCATGTTCTCGGAAGCGGGCGTGCGGTCGCTGAAGCCGTAGCCGATGTTCCAGCCGAAGGGCTGTCCCTTCAGCAGGCCCGACGCGGAGCCCCAGTACCAGCGGTTTTTGTAGGTCCAGTTGCCGCGCCCCCAGTCCAGGCCGCCGAAGGAGTCTTTCGGATCGAAGGTGTATTTCTTTTTACCGATGGAAACAACGCCTTTTGCGGGCATGCAGTTGATCTTCTGATTGAGATAAAAGGCTCTTCGGTTCTCCTTCCACGACGTGGCGATGCACATGGTGTCCATCTTCGGGTCGCGCGTGAGCGCGATCTCGCCCGAAAGCCCATGCTCGCCGTCGGGAGTCTCGAGTCCCGGGCAGTCGAGCGTGATGATGCGCTCGTTCCCCTTCAAACGGTACGATATCGCGAGCTTTTTGTCGCGAAAGCTCACGTCGCCTTTATCCGAGGTGGGCGAAAAGCCGGTCTTCCCCATGGGAAGTATGCTCATGGTGTCAATCTGGGTGCTGGTCCGCTTTTTAAGATCGATCCAGGCGATGGCGAACAGGCCCGCGTATCCCAGGTCGGACATCGTCACGCCGATGCCGTATTCCCCGCCGTGCGAGAGCACGTAGTAATAGTCCCATTCCTTCTTGCGGAACCAGGGCGCCTTGATTTTATCACGGTCATACTTCCAGTACATCTGGCGCGCCCAGCCTTCCTCGATGATATGCCCGTTGTCGTCGAGGAGTTCGACGGGTTTCGTCACTTCGTGCTGTGCCATGGCCGCCTCCGGTGGTGGTTGATTGAATAGAGTGTGTCGAGCGATTCGCGGCAGTCAATCATTATTCGGGCGATTGACCGGTGGATGGGGTATCGAAAAAGCACTTGCAATTTCTGTTTTTCCGGTATATACGCGAAATGCCTGAAGGAGGATCGATGTCACCACAGCGAGACGATATCCTGCGTTTCTTAAAGGAAAACAAGCCTCATATGCGTGATGCGTATCACGTTACACGCATCGGTTTGTTCGGATCGTTCGCGCGCAGCACACCCACCGAAAAAAGCGACATAGACCTTATCGTTGAATTCGAGGACAATACGCCGAATCTTTACGATCTCAAAAACGAATTTCGGCAATATATCATGAAGCACCTCGACAGGGATGTCGATATCTGCCGTGAAAAATATATCAAGCCCTACGCGCGCGAGGTGATTTTGAGAGAGGCCATTTATGTCTGAGAAAGACCGCCTTGTTCTCGCCGCGATACTGGAATCCTTAGAAAAAATACAGGTTTAAAGCCGGGATTTCGCAGGGGTCGATGAGTTTTATGCGGATGTTAGATCCTTCGACGCGGTATTGATGAATTTTGTGATTATAATACGTACTCTGAAGATATCCGGCAGGTACTCAAAAACGATACTCTCGATCTGAAATTTAAAGAGTGGTTGCTTTTCTAAGTGTCATCGCGAGCCCCGGCCGTATCGGGGCGTGACAATCACTTACAGCATCTGGTTTTTTGCCTATACCCTGTTGCCTTTTGAGATCGCCCGTCGGCCTGCGGCCTCCTCGCGATGACATTTTTGTCTGTTGGGTAACAAGTCGAAGGAATAAATCGCTGCTTGCAATTAAATGTTAAATCACCGACAGAGTCCCGTGTCGGGGTACGTTGCCCGCACCCTGAAACCCGCTCCGAGCTATATGCGCGAAGCGTGCGCGGAAACGCCATGAGGCAGCCCCAACACGCGTCGCCATCACGCCTGCCGCTCTTCGTGCTTGTCTGCGCGGCGCTTCTGCTCGGTGCCGCCTCCGCGCCCGGCGCCGCGCTCCATCTGGAATGGCCGCGCGAACCTGTCGACATCGGCAGGGACCTGCGCAACGCCTGGCGCTTCTTTCCCTGCGACGACGCGCGCCTCGCGCATGGACCAGCGGCGCCGTGCGCCGGCGAGGTCGTGCCCTCGTTCCCGCACGACTGGCGCAAGGGCGACGGGCCGCGCTCGGAGGCGGGCGTGGCGTGGTACCGACTGGAGTTCGCCGTGGGCGCGCGGCCCGGGAATGCCGGCGACCTCCTGCTTCGCCTGGGCCCGGTCAACGATGCCGACGAAACCTATCTGAATAGTGTGCCGATCGGCGCGACCGGCGTCATCGATCCGGCGGGCGCTGCGCCGCGCGGGCACGGCTGGGACCGTGTGCGGCTCTACCGCGTGCCCGCGGCGCTCGTCCGTGCGGACGGCCCCAACGTGCTCGCCGTGCGGGTGCAGCGCTACTTCCCGGACGAGGCGGGATTCCGCACGGCCGAAAGCACCGTGGTGCTGGGGGACGAGGCGGGGGTCCGCGCCGGCTACAATCGCGAGCAGATCGTGCCGCTCGCCGTCTTCGCCGCGATCGCGAGCGCGGGGCTCTACTTCATGCTCGCATGGGCGCGCCTGCGGGGCGCTCCGTCCGGCCTCTTCCTGGGGCTTTGCTGCGTCGCCGCGGCCGTCTAT
>CAZEAH010000324.1:3688-4407 GCA_964510075.1 uncultured Leptospirales bacterium
TTTTATCAGCGACGATATCATTCTCCTCAAGCGGATAGAATACGCCGCGGGCGCGTTCGCCCCGTACCTCTTCATGGACTATCTCTATTTCCTGTTCGCGCGGCGGCGGGGGAACACGGGACGCGTCGAGAAGACTGCCATGCTCCTCATCAACGCGGCGGCGATCGCGTCGGTCGTCCCCTTTTTCGCGAGCGATACCATCCTCCTGTGGGACCGCTGGATGTACGCGGCGGTTGAGCCGCTCCTCGTCGCGCCGTTCGCGATGTCCTACCGCATCCTTGCCGCGGGTACGGCATCGGACAAACGGACCGCGGCCATCCTCATCGCGGGCTTCACTGTCTGCGTGGCGGCGGTCGCTCACGACGTACTGGTGCACCGCGCGCTTATCGATAACGCCCCTTTGGGGCAATGGCCTTTTCTCGTCTTCGTCATTGTACTTCAGCAGATGATGGGAAAGCTCGAGCCGGGCGCGGGGAGGAAGCGCGAGAGGTCCCTTACCGACAGAAGCGAGGAGCGCCTTGAGGCCGTCATCGCTTACCTCGGGGTGCATTACAACAGGCCGCTCTCGCGCGAAAACCTCGCGGCGCGTTTCGGCATGAGCGCCGACCATCTCAGCCGAACCTTCCGCGCCTATACCGGCATGAAGATCACCGACTACGTCAATCGCCTGCGCGTCGACTACGCGCGCGGCGAGCTCGCCGCCACCGAAAGGTCCGTCA
>CAZEAH010000325.1:0-4395 GCA_964510075.1 uncultured Leptospirales bacterium
CGATTACAGCGGCGGCGAGAGCGTGGAATGGACGGAAAAACGCATCCAGAAGTTCATAGAGCTCAACGCGAAGGATAAAAACGGTAAATACATCACCCGGGACTGGGAGCTCGCCAAGCGCTTCAAGTGCTCTATCGCGACCATACAGCATATGCGGCGCAAGTACAACATGGCGACCAGGATCATCCTTGCGGGCAAGGGAAAGGTGACGGCGAAAAAGCTCCTTGAGTACCTCCAGATGGGCGAGGGGATGCTGCGCGAGATGACGCGCGCGCTGTAGGCCGTACGGGGGGAGTCAGGCCCCCCGCGCGATCCGGCGGATGTGGTGCGATTCGTGGACAGCCGACGGGCGGTCCGTGAGTGCCGTTCTTACCATCGCCCGGGCCACATCCTCGGCCTCTATGGGCCGGTATTTTTCCAGCGGACCGGCCATGAGAGGCGCCATTATGCGCGCGAGACCCCCTGCGACCCCTTCCATAATCCGCTTTTCCTTACGCTCTCCCAGAAGGAGCGATGGCCTGAAGATGTGAACCGCGCTGAAGCCGATTTTAAGCACGGCCGCCTCCACCTCGCCTTTTACGCGATTATAAAAAAACGGCGAACGCGGATTAGCCCCGAGCGCCGTGACGATAAGGAACTGCCGCGCCCCGGCGGCGGCACAGGCCCTGGCCACGTGCACCGGATAAGTATAATCGACCGTGTAAAAGGCGTCCCGCGTTTTCGCCTTCTTCATCGTCGTTCCAAGACAGCAGAAGACGTCGTCCGCGGCGGCGAGTTCCGCGAAGGTTTTCGGCGCGTCGAAATCGACACGGTGTTCGGACAGTTTCGCGTGGACGATACCGGTGGGCCGGCGGCTCAGCACCGTTACCGCGCCGTAGTGTTCGTTTTCAAGAATCAGCCTTAGCAGGTGCCCTCCGACCAGGCCCGTGGCCCCCACGACAAGCGCCGTACGTCCCGCCATCACATCACCTCCGCCCGGTCCGACATTTTCGCGGCGCGACCGCCCTTTTCAATCACCGGTCTTTTGCGCTTTCCGCACACCTGTTCAGTATGTCCGGCGGAAGTGCGCGGGTCAAGCATTCGGCGCGCTCTTCGGCGTTTTTGCTTGAATTTACCACCGCCGGCGGCATGCTGTCGGAAAACGCGGGCACCCGGTCGAGGTGTGCGCTTATATGATACGGGGTGATGGGTGGTCAGTCCGGCATGAGCGGTCAGTGGAGAATAGTGCGTTTTGCGTCATATACGGTGTTTGCCGTCACGGCCTGCGCCGTCGCTCTGGCGCACGGCGCGCCCGAGCGCCTGGCATGGCCCCTTGCGGGGCTCGACCGGCTTTCCGCCACGCTGGGCGAGGTGCGGGGCCGCACGCTGCACACCGGAGTGGATGTGCGGACCGGAGGGCTGAACGGCCACCCGGTATACGCTCCGGCGGCCGGAACGGTTGTAAGGGTGATGTCGAAACCGGGCGGTTACGGCAACGCGCTTTTTCTGGCGCACGACGGTGTCGAATCGGTGTACGGACATCTGGATTCGTTCGGGGAAGGGAAAGCCCGCCTCAACACCTTCGTCGGGATACTGAAGCTGTTATATAATTCGGACGATATCGACTTCCGCTTCGGCACGGTCCCTCCGGTGATCGAGCGAGGCCAGGTGGCGGCCTACACGGGCGAGTCCGGGAGCGGACCGCCGCACCTGCATTACGAGCTCCGCTCCCGGGAGGGCTACCTCAACCCGCTCGCCTTCCACGCGCTGCGCGATACGGAGCCGCCGGTGATCGACCGCCTGTTCGTCTGCGTGGAGGAGAACGGCGCCACGGTGTCGGAACGGGCGATCGCCGTCCGCAGGGGATGGCGCGGCTACACTCCCGATGAGGCGGCGGTTTCCTGCCCGGCCGGGGCGCGGGTCTTTCTGAAGATCTCGTGCTATGACAGGGTCAATTCTCCGAACAGGGTCGCCGTTCACAGGCTCGGCGTTTTCGAGGGTGATAGCGGTGTTTTTTCCATGCGTTTCGACCTGATACGCTATTCAGACCTCCGCTACGGACATTTGGTCTACGATATTTCGAAATCGACCATCGACGGCTCCGTGACGTACACATATTTCCTCTGTAAAAGGGACGGCAACGGTTTCAGCGGTATCGGCCCCGACGGCGACGGGTATATCGTTCCCGGACGCGATCCGAGGCGGGTAAGGGTTATCGCCGCCGACGCGGCGGGAAATGCTTCCGCGGTGGAGATCGTCATAAAAGGTGACGCCGCCCCGGGCGAATCGCATGGATGGCTGAAAGTGGGGAGGGGAGAGCAGGCCGCGCTTACGGTTCCCGGGGGCGCCGTTTCGGTCCGGCTTGGGCGCGGCTCCCTG
Organism: uncultured Leptospirales bacterium; assembly: GCA_964510075.1. Taxonomy (GTDB): domain Bacteria; phylum Spirochaetota; class UBA4802; order UBA4802; family UBA5368; genus MVZN01. The sequence goes on from CAZEAH010000325.1 coordinate 2,359, forward strand.
AGCGCGCCTTCCGCGCTCAGGCTGGCGGCGATCTCCCCGAAAGATGCGCTCGCCGTCCGGGGGTTCGGGGCGATGCGGGAGGACGATATACTCGCGGCGGCCGCGCTGTATCCCTTCGACCAGCAGTTCGATGCCCCTGCCGATATCTCGATACGGGGTCCGCGGGGGGCCGATGTGATGATCTACCATTTTTACGAGGGAAGGCCGCCCCGGCCGCTTCCCACAACCTATTCAGCGTCGAGGCGGGAGTATAGCGCACGGGGCGTATCGGGGGGGTATTACGCGCTGCTGCGCGATACGGTTGCGCCCGTTATCGGTCTACCGCCGACCCACGAGTTTATAGAAGACGACGGCCCATACCGAAAACTGCGCCTGGAGGCGTACGACGGTCTCTCTCGCCTTCGGGAGTCCTCGGTGGAGTGCATGTTCGACGGGGAAAGGATTCCCTGTGTCTACGACAATGACCGGCGCTGGGTCGAAATGGTTCTGCCCCTGTCGGCATTCGATGGGGGATACCGTCACGTATTTCTCAGATGTTCGGACAACGCCGGCAACACGGCGGTTTTCAGCAGCCCGCTGCGCTGATTTCTTCCTCGCGCCTGCGGTTTCCGTCCTTCTTGCGCCTGTTCTCGTCGAGGATCGTCTTGCGGATGCGCATCGACGAAGGGGTGATCTCCACGAGCTCGTCGTCGTTAATGAATTCCAGCGCCTCCTCCAGCGAGAAACGCACCGGCGGCGTCAGGCGGATCGCGTCCTCGCTTCCCGCCGCGCGCATGTTGGTGAGCTTCTTGGTTTTCTGTACGTTGACGACGATGTCGCCTTCCTTGTTGTTCTCGCCGACGATCTGCCCCTCGTAGACGCGTTCGCCCGGCGCGATGAAGAAGCGCCCGCGGGACTGAAGGCCGTCGAGCGCGTACGCGACCGCCTCGCCGCTCTGCATCGAAATGAGGACGCCGTTGGTGCGGTGCGGGATCGATCCCTTGAAGTACTCGTATTGATAGAAGCGATGGTGCATGACGGCCTCGCCCGCGGTCAGGTTGAGCAGGCGCGTTCGCAGGCCGATGAGGCCGCGTGACGGAATGTGGAATTCCAGCCGCTGGCGGCCGCCCATGGTTTCCATCTGCCTGAGCTCGCCCCGTTTCTTACTGACCGCCTCGATCACCTTCCCGGCGCTCTCCGAGGGTACGTCGACGACCAGTACCTCCACGGGTTCGGCCTTGTGCCCGTTGATTTCCTTGTATATAACGCGCGGCTGGCCAACCTGGAACTCGTAGCCCTCGCGGCGCATGTTTTCGATAAGGATCGAGAGGTGGAGTATGCCCCTCCCGTACACCTTGAAGCCGTCGACCGCGGAGGATTCCTCTATGCGGAGCGCCACATTGCTCTCGGTCTCGCGGATAAGCCGCTCGCGCAGATGCCTGCCGGTTACATATTTGCCCTCCTCTCCGTAGAAGGGGGAGTTGTTCACGAGAAAGAGCATGCTCATTGTGGGCTCGTCCACGCGTATGACGGGCAGGGGTTCGGGATTTTCGGCGTCGGCGACCGTGTCGCCGATCTCAACGCTCTCCAGGCCTACTATGGCGCAGATATCGCCGCAGTCGGCGCGCTCTACGCGCGTGCGGTCCAGCCCCTCGAAGGTGTAGAGCTCGCGCACCGTCGATTTCCTGCTTATGCCGTCCCGGCCCAGGAGCACCACCTGGCCGTTCTGCTCGATCGATCCGCGGAATATGCGTCCGATCGCGATCCGTCCCACGTAGTCCGAATATCCGATGGTGGTTACCTGCATCTGGAGCGGGCCGTCCCTGCGCTCCGGCGGCGGAATGCGCTGAAGGACTGTGTCGAGGAGCGGTGAAAGGTCCGTGCCGGCGTGATCGGGCGATGTGGATACCCACCCCTCACGGCCGGAAGCGTAGAGCACCGGAAACTCGAGCTGTTCATCGTGGGCGTCCAGGTCTATGAAAAGATCGTAGACCTCGTTGAGCACCTCGGCGGGCCGGCGGTTCGGCCTGTCCATCTTGTTGATCACCACGACGGGGG
>CAZEAH010000326.1:0-4376 GCA_964510075.1 uncultured Leptospirales bacterium
CGTTTGCGCGCCTTCATGGGACGCGCCTTCATGGGACGCGCATCGGCATACCGCAGGCGCTCTCCATGCACGGCTATCTTCCGCTGTGGAGGACCTTCCTCGAGCGTCTGGGGTTCGATGTCGTGCTCTCCGGGCCGTCGAGGACCGCACACAAGGAGACCGGCATCCGCATCGCGAAATCCGATTTCTGCTTCCCGGTAAAGATGGCGCTCGCTCACGCGCGCGACCTTGCGGGGCGGCCGGGCATGGACGCGCTCTTCTATCCGACGGTGATCAGCGAGCGAAAGCAGGAAAGCGGTCTGCCGCGCATCTCCTGCCCCTATGTGATGTCCTTCCCTTCTCTGGCATCCGGCACGCTCGAGCTTGCGGTGCCCGTCATCGCGCCCGTCGTCGATTTTCGGCTGGACGAGCGGCTTATCGTCGAATCGCTGGGACGCGCGCTCGCCGCGTACGCGCCGGGAGAATCGGCCATCCGGGACGCCTACCGGGCGGGCCTTGAGGCTCACCGGGATTTCCTTGCCCGTCGATGGGAATACGGTCGGGAACTGCTTTCAAAAATGAGGGCTGAAAAAAAGAAGGGCATCGTCTTCATCGGCAGGCCGTACAATCTCTACGATCCGGTGGTCAACATGGCCCTTCCGGAGCGTTTCGCCGGGGACGATATCGAAATACTCCCCTACGAGTGTCTCATTGATCCATCCGACTGGAGCACGGACATACACCACATGTACTGGCACTACGGCGAACGAATCCTCACCGTGGCCGGGCGGATCCGTCGAATGGCGGACCTGTATCCCGTCTACCTGACCAACTTCGGGTGCGGTCCCGATTCATTCGTGCTCACCCGCTTCGAGGAGATCATGAAGGGCCGCCCCTATCTCATCATCGAGCTCGACGAGCACGGTTCAGACACCGGGTATCTCACCCGCATCGAGGCGTTTATGGAGGTCCTGCGCGAATACAAGGGAGACGCCGGCAAAACGGCCGCACCCACCGGGACATTCCATCCGACGTGGAAGCGAAGCGGCAGGAAGCTCTGGATCCCGCCCATGCACGAGATATCGGCGCGCATAACGGCGGCGGGATTCCGCGCCTGGGGCTTCGACGCGGAGGCGCTGCCGGTGGAAGACGGCAACGCGCACGAGATCGGTCGGCGCGGGGTGCGCGGGAGCGAATGCCTTCCGGCGAGCACCACCATAGGGGTTTTCCTGCGCACCATGCGCGAGATCGGCGCCGATCCCCGGGAACACGCGCTCTTCATGCCGACGGCCGAGGGACCCTGCCGCTTCGGCCAGTACACCCTGCTTCACAGAAAGATACTGGTGGAAAACGGATTCGAGGGGGCCGAGATATTCTCGCCCTCGTCGGTCAATTCGTACATGGGCATGCCCGAGAGCCTGCGCATGTACCTGTGGGACATCCTCATTTCTGGCGACATGCTCTACAAGCAGATATGCGCGCGCAGGCCCTACGAAATCGTAGCCGGCTCAGTGGACAGGGCCGCGGAAGAGGCGATACGCCGTGTCGAGAGCGCCGCGGAGCGTAAAGCAGACCTCGTCGCGGCAACGGGCCGGGCGCTCGCCTCGATCGGACGCGTTCCCGTTTCGATGACGCAACGGCCGATGGTGGGAATAGTCGGGGAGATTTACGTTCGCTGCAATCCCTACTGCAACAACAATCTCGTGCGCGCCATCGAGGGTTTCGGCGGGGAGGCCTGGCTTGCGCCCATCTCCGAGTGGATACTGTATACGTCGTGGATGGAGCGATACTTCGCTCGACTCCACCGCACCGGGTTCTGGAACCGGACGATCGTAGGGCTCAGGACGGCCTATATCTTCCACCGCTACCATGTGTTCGAACGCGCAATGGGCCCCTATCTCGCACACCGTCGCGAACCGGCCATGGAATCCCTGCTGGAACGCGGGCGGCGGCATCTCCCGCTCGATTTCGAGGGCGAGGCCATCCTCACGCTGGGTCGCGCGGCCGCCTTCGCCGATGCCGGGGCCGCGCTGGTGGTGAACTGCGCGCCCTTCGGCTGCATGCCGGGTAACATCACCGGCGCGCTTTTCCGGGGCGAAGCCGAACGCGCGTTGATGAAAGCGAAATCGCCCGCGCGCTGTTCCCGCGCCGCGGACACGCGCCCGGACACAACGAACCCCGCGGATTCGCCGCCGCGAATTGTAACGCTCTTCTACGACGGCGAGAGCGACGTCAACCGGATGGTCGGCATCTACCTGCGCAACGCGCAGTATTCGTTCGATCTCCGGCATGCCGGCGCCGGAGGGCCGCCCGGCGCGGGCGAATATGGACGAAAGTGGATTGACGTTACCGAAAACGATATGACCTAATGTCGTCGCCTGAAAAGCGCGTATACGCGTCCGCGCCGATCGGGTGTCCGCACAATCATACTCACTGTAAAGGGGCGATCAATGTCCATAAAATCGAAGATCCGCACAATTCCGGACTTCCCGAAAAAAGGAATCATGTTCCGCGACATCACCACGCTTCTAAAAGATTCCGACGGCCTGCGCGAGGTCATCGACGCCTTTGTCGAACGGTACAAAACTATTCCCGTCGATGCGGTCGTGGGGCTCGAGGCGCGCGGATTCATTCTGGGCGGGGCGGTGGCATATTGTCTGGGTAAAGGGTTCGTGCCGGTCCGGAAAAAGGGCAAGCTCCCTTACAGGACCGAACGGCACGAGTACGAGCTCGAGTACGGGACCGACGTTATAGAGATGCACGTCGACGCGATCGCGCCCGGCGACCGCGTACTCATCGTCGACGACCTGCTCGCCACCGGCGGTACGGCGCTCGCCGCGGCGAAGCTGGTCGAAAAGCTCGGAGGCGCGATCGTTGAGATGGCCTTTATCGTCGACCTTCCCGACGTCGGCGGGCGCGCCAGGATCGCGGAGGCGGGGTACCGCATGTTCGCGCTCTGCGAGTTCGAGGGCGACTGAGGGCGCCGTCCGAAAAGCACACCATCCTACAAAAACGCATACCTCAGCACGAACACCGCGCCGAGAGCGAGCATGATGGGATGCACTTCCCTGATCCTTCCGGTGAGGATCTTGACGATCGGGTAGGAGATAAACCCGAAGGCAAGGCCGTCGGCGATGGAATAGGTGAGCGGCATGCCGACGGCCACCAGAAACGCCGGCAGCGACTCGGTGATGTCCGAAAAGTCGATCCGCGCGGCGTTGCGAAGCAGCATGGAGCCCACAAACACGAGCGCCGGGGCGATGACCGGGTAGAGCGTCATGGCTCCTTCGCCCGGCGAGAACCCGCCGCCGAGCATGCGCGCGAGCGGCTCGAAGAAGAGCGCCGCAAGGAACATCAGCCCGGCGACTATGGCGGTAAGCCCGGTGCGGCCGCCCTCCTGTACGCCGGCGGAGCTCTCGATATAGGTCACCACCGTGGAGGTGCCCAGCGCCGCGCCGAGTACCGAGGCGGCCGAGTCGGTGATGAGAATCTCCCTGAGCCTTGGGACCGTTCCGTCCTCTTTCATCAGTCCCGCCTGCTGCGTGACTCCCACGACGGTGCCCACCGTGTCGAAGAGGTCCATGAACAAAAATACCAGTATGAGCGGCCAGTACTCGGGCCGAAGCGCCGCCGCCAGGTCCATCTTTAAAAACGTCGGTTCTATGGAAGGCGGCGCGCTGAGCACGCCGTGGAACTGGACGATGCCGAAGGGCAGGGCCGCGAGCGTCGTGACGAGCATGCCGATAAGCATGGCGCCGCGCACGCGCAGGCGCGAGAGCGCGGCCATCACCAGAAGCCCGGCGAAGGGCAGAAGAACGTGCAGGGACCGCACTTTGCCGAGCTGCAGCACGCCGCCGGGCGATTTCTCGACGATGCCGCCGTACACCAGGCCGATGAAGGCGATGAATATTCCGATTCCCACGGCGATGCCGGCCTTGAACGACGGCGGGATGGCGTTGATGATCTGTTCGCGCACCTTGAAAAACGAGAGGATCAGGAAGAGCACGGCCGAGTGGAAGATGATGCCCAGCGCCACGTCCCAGGGAACGCCCATGGCCACGATCACCACGAACGAGAAGAAGAAGTTCTCTCCCATGGCCGGGGCCAGCGCGATGGGGTAGTTGGCGTAGAGTCCCATCGCCACGCTCGCGATGGCGGCCGACAGGCAGGTGGCCGCAAGCACCGCGCCGAAGTCCATGCCGCCGGCGGAGAGGATGGCCGGCTGGACAAAGATGATGTAGGCCATGGTAACGAAGGTGGTGAGCCCGGCGAGCACCTCGGTGCGGACGGTTGAGCCGCGCTCGCTGATCTTGAAAAAGCGGTCCAGTGCGTTCATGCTGTCCTCCAGGCGCGCGTTCGACGCGCGCTGTCTCAGCCCGCGCCGGCGGGCGCGGGCG
>CAZEAH010000327.1:0-4362 GCA_964510075.1 uncultured Leptospirales bacterium
CCCCCTCGGCCGTCGCCAGGCGGGCGGCGCGCGCCATCACGCGCTCCACGTGGTCCCAGCCGTGGCTGGGCTTCACCGACGCCATGCGCGCGCGCGCGTACTCCACGGCTTTTGCGATTATCTCGTCGCGGTCCATGCGGCGTGCCCGTGCGGTCAGTTGATACGCAGGATCGTCATGAAGGCTTCCTGCGGGATTTCCACCGAGCCGATCTGCTTCATGCGCTTCTTGCCCTCCTTCTGCTTCTCGAGGAGCTTGCGCTTGCGGGTGATGTCGCCGCCGTAGCATTTGGCGGTCACGTTCTTGCCCATCGCCGAAATGTTCTCGCGCGCGATGATCTTCGCGCCTATGGCCGCCTGCAGGGGGATCTTGAACTGGTGGCGGGGTATGATGTCCTTCAGCTTCTCGATGATCTCCTTGCCCCGGTAGTAGGCCTTGTCCCTGTGGACGATGAACGAGAGCGCGTCGACGGGCTCGCCGTTCACCAGGATGTTCACCTTCACCATCTCAGAGGGCCTGAAGTCCCGGAACTCGTAGTCGAACGAGGCGTAGCCCTTTGAATAGGACTTCAGCTTGTCGTAGAAGTTGAATACGATCTCCGAAAGCGGGAGGTCGTAATGAAGCTGCATGCGTGTGGCGTCGATGTACTGCATGTCCTTGTGTATGCCGCGGCAGTCCTGCACCAGCGACATGATGTTTCCGACAAACTCCGCCGGCGTGATGATGGTCGCCTCGACGTAGGGCTCCTCGATCTTTTCGATAAGTCCCGGGTCGGGCATCTTGACCGGATTGTCGATCGTAAACGATTCGCCGCGCTGGTTGGTTATGCGGTATTCCACGCTGGGAGCGGTGGTCACCAGTGCCAGGTCGAACTCGCGCTCGAGCCGCTCCTGGACGATCTCCATGTGGAGCAGGCCGAGATATCCGCAGCGGAAGCCGAAGCCAAGCGCGTACGAGTTGTCCGGTTCGAAGATGAGGGATGCGTCGTTCAGGCGGAGCTTCTGCAAGGCGTCCTTGAGCGCCTCGTAGTCGTCGCTGTACATGGGGTAAAGCCCCGAAAACACCATGGGCTTCACCTCGCGGAAACCCTTGAGGGGCGCGGGGGCCGGGTTCTGTACGTTTGTGATGGTATCGCCGATCTTGGTGTCGCTTACGGTCTTAATGCCGGCTATCACGTAGCCAACGTCACCGGGCCCGAGCGAGGCGGTCTTCTCGCGGTTGAGTCTGAAAATGCCGACCTCGGTCACCTCGTACTGGCGGTCCGTCGACATGAACTTCACCATGTCGCCGCGGCGCACCGTGCCGTCGAAGATGCGCACCTTGACCACCGCGCCCACGTACTTATCGAAGTACGAGTCGAACACCAGCGCCGTGAGGGGTTTCTGGTCCTCTCCTCGCGGCGGCGGAATGGTTTCCACAACGCGCTCCAGAAGCTCCTCTATCCCGATGCCCTCTTTCGCGGATACGGGCACGGCGTGTTCGGGGTCGAGCCCCAGGGATTTGCGAATGCTTTCTTTCGTGCGCTCCACGTCGGCGCTCGGCATGTCGATCTTGTTTATTACCGGAAGTATCTCGAGGTCATTCTCGAGGGCAAGGTAGAGGTTCGCGATCGTCTGGGCCTCTACGCCCTGCGAGGCGTCGACGACAAGCAGCACCCCGTCGCAGGCGGCCAGCGCCCTGGACACCTCGTAGGTAAAGTCCACGTGGCCCGGCGTGTCGATGAGATTGAAAACGTAGTCGCGGCCGTTCCGGGACCGGTAGTTGAGCGTTACGGTGTTCGACTTGATGGTGATGCCGCGCTCGCGCTCGATGTCCATGGTGTCGAGCATCTGCTCCACGTGGTTGCGCGGGTCCACCAGTTCGCATTTCTCGATGATGCGGTCGGCAAGCGTCGATTTACCGTGGTCAATATGCGCGATGATGGAGAAATTTCGTACGTGTGATAAATCCATGCTGTATTGTGGAATCCCGTTTGAGGTGGCGCGGCGGTCCCGCGCGTCCGGATGTACGAGTCCAAGATGCATCGTCCGCGCGGCGGGTACAATCGGAAAACGGTCCCGTCGCGCGAAGCCCGGCAACCGGGCGATACTACAAATGTGATACTTCTCGGACGGTTCCGTGCAAGGCAAGCATTTTTTGGAGAGGATGGGAAATTATCGAATACGGGCCGCCCTCGCTGGAATCGGCGCGTCCTGCCCGGGGCGAATAACAATTGACTTTTTGACGGTTTGAACAAATAAGTATTTTTGTGCCGCTTCAAGGGTAGCGGTACAAAAGCCGAACATTCGGGGGTAAATAAATGAGGAAATACACATCGGTATGGTGCGCCGCGGCGCTTGCCATGGTGCTCATGTTCACGGCGGCGGCCCAGGCGGCCGATCTCAGCGTGGGCGCTTCCACCTGGTACTCCTGGTGGCGGTTCGAGGAGCGGGACAGAACCAGAAGCATCGATCCATCGTTTCTTTACGGGCCCGTACTGGCGCTCGGTTTCGGCAGGGGATGGAGTCTTTCAACGGTTTTCCTCTACGGCAGGTTCACGATGGAAGAGGACGACGGTGCGAGTTCAAAGATCAACCGCTACGATTCCGACACGGCGCTCAACTATTCCATCAACAGATACATCAAGCTGTTTGCCGGTCCGAAATTTATGGGCTATACCATGTCCCGGCAATCCTTTTCGCACATAGCCGTCGGACCCGCCCTCGGGATCGGGATAACCCTTCCTCTTTCGGACAGCCTGTTTCTGCTGTGGAACGTATCCGGTGTCTACCTGTTCGGCGAGCACGAGCAGGAGAACCTCGGGGTGAAAAGTTCATCCGACTACACCGAACCGGGGGTCAACACCAATCTGTCGCTGGCCTGGTATATCGAATCCGCGTCGACCACTCTTACGATGGGATTTCGTTACCAGAGATTCAATACGTACTATGCCGAGGACGGCTGGTCTGACATGACGCACCAGTTCTACGGCATCACCCTGTCGGCCGTCTACGCGTTCGCGCTCTGATCGAGCGCCGAACGGAACGCCGGCCGCGCTCGTAATCAGGTTTTTCCGATTGTCAGGAGGATTGAATGAAGGCTTCGTGTCGCGTTTTTTCGGGAGTGTGCCTGCTCTGTGCCCTGCTGTTCCCCGCGGTGTCGGGTGCCGCCGATTTCAGCGTGGGGGCTTCCGTCTGGTACGCGTGGTATAACGAAAATCAGATCGATAACAGCGATCCCTCTGTGGATCCGACCTTTCTCTACGGGCCCATGTTCGCTCTTGGCTTCGCCCCCAGGTGGAGCCTCACCGCGGTGTTCCTGTACGGTGTGTACAACTACCCGATGTCGCCGGGCGAAACGGAGCCGTTGCGCCGGTACGACTCGGATATCGCGCTCAACTATTCCATCAACCGCTATATAAAAGTATTCGGCGGCGCGAAGGTGATGGGGTACGCGTTTGATCAGGGTTCTCATTACGGAGCGGGGCCGGCGCTCGGGCTGGGCCTTACGCTTCCGCTCTCGGACAGTCTGTTCCTTCTCGGCAATGTGTCGGGCGTGTACGGATTCGGCCGCGAGGAGCACGACGGGGGATCGTCCTCGGACGCGCGGGAGCTCGGGTTCAATACGACGCTCTCGCTCGCGTACTACATCGAGTCCGCGTCCACAACGATCACCCTGGGGGGGCGTTATCAGTGGTTCAATATCGATTACGAAAAGGACGATCCGGACGAGTTCCCGGAATCGAATATAACCTTCTACGGAATCACCATCTCGGCGGTGTATTCGTTCGAGCTGTAAAAGTGATTCCCGTACAGGCATTCCGACGCGGTGTGTGGAGGACAGGATGAAGACTGTGAAATGGTTTGCTGTCTTGGCCGGCGTTATAATGCTCGCGGCGGTACCGGCCGCGGCAAATGCCGCCGATCTGAGTATCGGCGGCTCGGCCTGGTACGCCTGATGGGAAGAGAGCCTCAAGGACAGGGATGATCCCTCGATCGATCCCTCGCTGCTCTACGGCCCTGTCGTGGCGATTGGTTTTTCGCCCAGGTGGAGCCTCACCGCCGTGTTCCTCTACGGCATGTATGACATGGAGATGTCGCCCGGAGACACCGCGTCGATCAGGCGCTACGACTCCGATACCGCGCTCAACTACTCAATCAACCGCTACGTGAAGCTTTTCGGCGGGGTCAAGGCGATGGGCTACGACTGGGCGGACGGCAGTCATTACGGCATCGGCCCCGCCCTGGGTGTCGGACTCACGCTTCCTCTTTCGGACAGCGTCTTTCTGCTCGGCAACCTTTCGAGCCTGTACGGCTTCGGACGGGAGAAGCATGACGCATCCATGGGCGGGGGATCGTCGGCCGCGCGCGAGGCGGGCTTCAACT
>CAZEAH010000328.1:0-4357 GCA_964510075.1 uncultured Leptospirales bacterium
CGTGTACTCGTAGCGGCCCGCCGTAAGCGCCGACGGCAGCGTGAGCGTGTAGTACTGACGGTAGTAAATCTCGGGCGTTGTAACCAGAACGACCGGCGCGGCCTCCGGGCGGTCGAGGCTTCTGACGGTCAGCCGGTGGCGGATGCCTTTTTTCGCGTCCTCGGCAAGGTACATGTCCTGCCATATGAAGACGGGCGAGGCGAGCCCGGTCGTCCCCGACGGGTGCACGATCGGGCGGACCAGCCCCTGCGCGCGCACCGCACCCGGCGCGAACAGCGGCGCGACGAGCGCGACGAGGATGATACAGGCGGCTTTTCTCATGACGACAGTCCCGCGTTGCGGTGGAAAAAACAGGAGATCACCACGGGGCCCGGCAGCGCAATGATTTTTTTTATTCGAGGGTGCTGTAGACGGCCTCGCCCTTTTTCGTCAGCCAGCAGCCGGTGTAGGGATCGCCCGCCACGGTCCCGCCGATGCCGGTCTCAACCAGGCCCTTGTCGCAGAGGCCCTTCAGCACGGCCTTGCTTTTCTTGTTGGGGCAGACGATCTCGACCCAGGTGGCGCGCGGGTAGTTGGTGCCGCCCTCGTACTTGTTGTCCACGATAAGGCGCATGAGGCCCTTCTCTTCGGTGCTGAGATTCAGTTCTTTGACGGTGCTGGCCATCGGTACGCTCCTTTGACGATTGTGTTAAACCGGTGCTGCGGTGCGCAGGCTAGCAGCTTTGCGGAGGGGTGTCAAGTACTGTTCGGGGTGCGCGCCGCGTTATTGACCGGTGAAGGTTTCAGGTGAGGGAATTTCGAGGGATGACGTATGGGCCCGCCGGGGCGTGTTTTTTCGGTCCGGTATCTCCGCCGCGAGCGGAACCCCGCGGGCCACATCCCGTCCGGCGCTATTCCTTCGGACGATACACCAGCGAGGCCACTATCGCGCCGAGGAGTATCTCGATGCTGCCGTATATCAGCCACCGCACGGTCAGCGCGGCCGGCACGGGGAATATCACGTGCTGGTTCAGCACGCCCGTCAGGTTCATAAAGAGGACAATGACCAGCCCGTAGCCCAGCGCCTCGACGATTCCGCCGTTCCTGCGCCACCGTGTATAGAGCAGCACGAAGGTCAGCGTGTACACGGCGCCGGTAATATACATCATCCACATCAGCGACATCATGTCCGGTCTCCACAGAGTGGAGAGCGACTCGTAGGTCTTCATGAGCAGCACGCCGTGGACGATGTAGCCGGTGATCTGGAACAGGATGAATACCGCGGCGCTTGCGAGCAGGTAGCGTTTGATGTTCATGGGGGGCCTCCCGGGTGGAGTATGAATTTTATCGTGATAGGGGAATATAGCGGATAATTCGGCGGGAGTCAAACTTTTCGGGTTCGTTTTCTTCTCATCGTATTGGTATGGTGCCGGGTGCTCCGATTGGGCTGCGCTTCGCGCTGAGCTTGGTGAAAAGCCTGTTTCGTATAATCGAGCATTTCAACTCATCCCCCCGGCCCCCTTCTCTTCGGGGAAGAGAAGGGGGAGCTCCGGCATCAGGCTTTCCGGCGATATTCGAAATCATGTCTTTGGTAGCCGGCGCCTTCTGGAATTTATTCCTGAAGCGGTTCTGCGGTGCCATATGGATGATGACGCGATCCCCCCTCTCTTTCGTTCAAAGAGAGGGGGGTAGGGGGTGAGTTTAACCCGCTACACCTCTCCCGGTCCCGCCGGCGCGGAGCATCGAGTCTGCGGCGTACAACGCTCTTTTTCGTCTTACCGGGCCGGCCATCGGCCCTTTTTTGCGCCCTTAACCGCCCGAAAAGGCGCTCAGAAAGGCATCCGAAAGGGGTGGCGAGGGAGGAACGAAGGGGCAACGAAGGTCCACAGGAACATCATGCCGGGAGGAAGGGCGTTTCACGGCGCGCTGGGGGATGATGTCGTGGTACGCCGGGGCCGTTATGGCGACGGTATGCGGCCGTGCCGCCTCGGCGCGGTCCCAGCGGTTCCGCATATAGGCCGAAAGGTAGGCGTGGTAGTCCGTTGTCCGCCGTTTGCTCGCGCGCCGGTTCCACCGGGCTTTTTCCGCCTCCGGGAGCGCCTGCCAGGCATGGACGCCACGGCTGAAGGCGTCGCGGAGGGCGAGCTGCAGGGGCGTCTTCGGGTCGCGCTGGCGTACGTGCGGGCGTACGAAGGTGTCGCCGTCCCATTCGTAGAATATGAGGTCGCCTATGCGGCCGGCTATTCCTTTTATGGTGGCGGTCAGGTGGACTTTTGCCATTGAGGAGGCTCCTTCTCCGGTATTGAGGTCATCATAGTAACGTTGTTGTGTGTACAACGGTCATCGCGAGGAGCGCAGCGACGTGGCGATCTCAGAAGCCAGGGTGGCCCTGGTATAGAAAGAGAGCGCCGCGTTCGCTGGTCGCAATGAGTCCTGGTAAACTCTACTTAATATTTACGTTATTACGCGGTTGGGTGTAAAGTGTTTTCTTCCTGCCGGGGTGGGTTTTTCTTTATTTTTTTTGGGGATGTGGTGAATGGCGTTCAGTTTATACCGCTTGCTCAGTCATCGTGCCGGGGCTCCTGCGGGCCCACGGAGGGGCGTTGCATCATGTCATGCCAAGCTGCCGCTGCATCTCCTCGAGGGTGACGCCCTTCGTCTCCGGCATGGCGCGGATCACCCAGATGAGCTGGCCGATCATGCAGAGGGCGTAGAACACGAAGGTGTACCCGCCCGAGAGCTCCGCTATCATCGGGAAGGTCCAGGAGATGGCGGCCGCCATGATCCAGTGGACTGAGCTCCCCAGGGCCTGCCCGCGCGCCCGCACGGCCGTGGGGAATATCTCACCCAGGAAGACCCAGATGACCGCCCCCTGCCCGAAGGCATGGGAGGCGATGAAGACCAGCAGGCCGGCCAAAACGATTGCGCCCCCGGTCTCGGTGAAAGTGCTGCCGTAATGGAAGAAGGCCCATGCCGTCACCCCGAGGCTGACGATGTATCCCAGCGAGCCCGCCAGCATCAGCTTTCTGCGGCCGATGCGGTCGATCAGCGCAAGGGCCGCCATGGTCAGAACGAGGTTCGTCCCGCCCACGGCCACGGTTTGCAGCAGCGCCGACGATGTGCCCGAGCCGGCCATCTCGAAGATCCTCGGGGCGTAGTACATCACGGCGTTGATGCCCGAAAGCTGGTTGAACGCGGCGATGGCCACCGCCAGCATGATCGGCCTGCGGTACCGCTGCCGGAACAGCGGTTCCCGCAGCGCGCGCCGCTCTGTCCGCAGCGAGTTCCGTATCTCGTCGATCTCGCTCCCTACGTTTCCCGTGTCGGTGCCGTACCGCTCGAGCACGGCCGCCGCCTCCTCGATCCTGTTACGTGCCACCAGCCATCGGGGGCTCCGGGGAACCAGGAAGAGCAGGAGGAAGAAGGCGAAGGCGGGGATCGCCTCGACGCCGAACATCCAGCGCCAGTCGATTGCCCCGAGATCCATGCCGGCGATGTAGTAGTTGCTGAAGAAGGCCAGGAGGATCCCCAGGACTATGTTGAACTGGGTGACCGCGACGAGCCGGCCGCGGTACCTGGCGGGGGAGAGCTCGGCGATGTACATGGGGGAGACCACCGATGCGCCGCCGACGCCGAGCCCCCCGATGAACCGGAAAGCCACAAAGGAGATCCAGTCCCAGGCAAGGGCGCTTCCCACGGCGGAAACGAGATAGAGCTGGGCCACGATGAGAAGCGTGCCCTTCCTCCCGAATCTGTCGGCGGGACCGCCGGCGGCAATGGAGCCCGCTATCGTCCCGATCAGCGCGCTGGCGACCGTGAACCCGAGCCAGAACGACGTCAGGCCGAATTCGGCCTGCAGCCGTTGGATCGTGCCGGAGATGACGGCGGTATCGAATCCGAAGAGGAGTCCGCCGAGGGCCGCGATGACCGTGGTGCCTATCAGCCTGGGGTTCATACCTTCTTTCATGGTGGGGCCTGTGGTTAAGCTGCGGAAACATACGATGCAATGGCCGAAGCGTCAATCACATTCCGGAGGCGGTCGGCAGGATTCGTGCGATAACGCCGGAGCTGATGGGAGGGCGGCCGGAGGCGGGGTGAGGTCGCTACAGCCGGGAGTGTTAGTCTCGGTTCGTGCGCGGACGTCCTGTCCGTGCTCTGGATAGGGCAGGTTGCCGGGTTGTATGCTAATTGTGTTGACTTTTGCGCGGGTTATGAAGTAGTTTATGCGAAATGTTGCGTATTATGGTGGTTTTACAGGGTATATGCGAAATTCGTCTATACCGTGATTTTAAAGGTTTAGACGCAAGGTTGCGTGAAAAAGGAGTTACACGGCATTGTGCCGGCTTTGGTGTTCGCGAAAGGGAAAGGCGAAAAGGGA
>CAZEAH010000329.1:0-4335 GCA_964510075.1 uncultured Leptospirales bacterium
GAACTGCTTCGCGATTTCCTCGACTCGTCCGGCGAGTATCTGTCAAGAATAGAGCGGTCCGTGGCGGAAGGTGACCGCGATGACGTCCGTTTCGCCGCTCATTTTTTGAAGGGGGTGTCGTCGAACTACGGGCTGTCTCTGCTCGCCGCACTTTCCGGGGATCTTGAGAGTGCGGCCGAGGAGGGGAGAACGGTGGTTTTCGCCGAACTTGCAGGCAGAATCCGCGGAGAGCTGGAGCGGCTGTGCGCCCTTGTTTGTGCGCGCTGAGGAGTCAGCGCCGCGCGCTGTTAAGGTAGACCTCAAGATCGCCGAAAGATATGTGCAGGCGTACACGCTCGTCGAAATCGACCAGACTGACGAGCGAACCATAATGGCGCCCGGCGACAATATTGACCTCCTTTTCGGTGAAGAGACCCGAGATCACCGATAGTACCGCGGCATCCTCGGCGTCAACGGCGCCGAGCGAGCGCAGGTCGAATACGATGTTGTCGTTGCGAACGAGCTTGAGGAACACCGCGTTGAACACCTTCCTGGCCTCGGCGAGCACTTCCCTTTCCTTTATCCCGGTTTTAAACGAGATGAGCGTCGTGCCGGTGCCGCGCGAAATGTTAATGTGCTCGGTGCGCTCGGCGGCCTCCTCAAGCTTCTGTATCCGGCCGATGCGGAGCGCCGCGTCGATTTTCTGGGTGAGCATGGCGTAGGTGTGGGGCTTGATGATGTAGTCGACCGCGCCCTGGCGCATGGCCGTTACCACGTCCTCCTTTTTTGACTTGGACGTAAGCATGATAATTGGGATGCTTCGCGTGATCTCGTCTTTTTTCATCTGCTTGACGACCTCGAATCCGTCCATATGGGGCATCATAATGTCGAGAAGTACGAGATCGGGGTTGCCCGTACGCGCCAGATCGATCCCCTCGCGTCCTGAAGAGGCGACGACGACACTGTGGCCCATTTTTTTGATCTGGGCTTCGAGGAGTTTGAGTGTATGTTTGTCGTCATCTATGGCGAGGATGAGATACATAGCTGCCTCATCGTGTCCGGATCCCCAGTATCCTATGGGCGAAACCCCTCCGTCAAGACCTTTTCCGGGGGCATGATCCCCGGTAGGCCCGGTATCGGAGCATTCACCGGCCGTACTAATCCACATGAAGCAGCAGGGACTTGAGATAGGATGTCTCGGGGCAGAAAACGCTGACCGGGTGGTCCGCCGGGTGCTGGCCGGCGTACAGAATTGAGACTGATCTTCCGGCGTCGGCCGCGGCCCCGAAGATCACCTTCTGAAAGAGGTCCATACCTACGAACCGGGAGCAGGAGCAGGTGAGGATGAGAGAGCCGGAAGGGCATTTTTTAATGGTCTGCAGGTTTAACTCCTTGTAGCCGCGGCACGCTGACGGTACTGACTCTTTGCTTTTCGCGAATGCCGGAGGGTCGATGATGATGAGATCGTGCTGAAGGTCGTTATCGCGCAGGTATTCGAAGGCATCCGCGGCAATGAAGGCGGAGCGGTCCTCGAGTGAATTCAGCCCGGCGTTGCGCCGCGCCATCCTCAGCGCCGGCTCGGAAACATCGATTGATACCGCCTGGAAGGCCCCACCGGCGAGCGCGGCGAGGCTGAAACCGCCCGTGTACGAAAACAGGTTGAGTACGGAACGCTTGGAGGCAATCCCCATAACGAGTGCGCGGTTATCTCTCTGGTCGATGAAAAAGCCCGTTTTCTGTCCCCGGTGGACATCAACAAGGTATTTCAGGCCGTTCTCCTCGATCAGTATCTCCTCGGGGGTCGTCCCGGTTACCTGGCAGACGCGTTCGGAAAGGCCCTCGATCGAGCGGCCCGCATGGTCGCTGCGCTCATAGATGCTTGAGGGGGAAAAGACCTCCGTAAGAAGGTCGATAACCTCCTCGCGCATTCGATCAATGCCAAGGGTGAGTATCTGGATTACCAGATGCCCATCGTAGAGGTCGGCGACCAGACCGGGAAGGAAATCGCCCTCCGAAAATATCGCCCGCCAGGCATTGGTTCGGGCAAACATCCCCGAACGCCTGCGCTTTTCACGCGCAGTTATCATGAGGCCGCGCAGATGGTCGCGGTCGGGGAAGCGGTCTCCGAAGGAAAGCATGCGTACATTGATCCGGGAACGGCCGTTGTAGTAGCCGTACCCGATATGCCGTCCCGAAGCGTCGCGGACAGACACTATCGATCCATCGGTGGCGCTATCATCGACCCTTGCGATTGCGCCCGAGAAGATCCACGGGTGTCGGTTAAGGACGGGCTTCTCCTTTCCGGGACGCAGGAAGATTGTGTTGGTTTCTCTCATGGCCGGCCGGTCAATGTGTTCATTCCGGTTCACCGCCGGAGGAGTTCAGATTGTGTTTGCGGTACTGTCCTGGCGAGACCCCCACGTGTTTCGAGAAGGCCGTTATAAAGGTCGTATTGGAGTTGAATCCCGCGGCGATGCCGACGGAAAGAATGGAGCGATCGGGCTCCTCGACCAGAAGTTTTTTCGCCTCGTTAATCCTGTACTCGTTGACGAAGGTGCTGAAGTTTTTCCGTATTCTTTCATTGAGGATCTGGGAAAGCTGATGCGGGCTTATGCCGAGGTCTCCGGCAAGGTCCTTGAGCGACAGCTCCTCGTCGGCGAAGGCCTTTTCGACCTCCATTATTTCGCGCAAACGCGCAAGAATACGTTCAAGGTCGAGCCCGTGAAGTCGGGAACGCTCGTAATGCGACTTGCGGCTTTCAATTTTAAGAAGCCTCATGTAGTCAGGATGGCGCTGAGTGGCCAGGTACACAAGGCATGTGAAGAAATTCGCCATAAGGACGGCTATTTTAAGCAGGACGTTGGAGGTAAAATCACCCGCGATCGCGAGCATATTCGAGCTCACGATAGAAAGGGCGAAGAGATATCCCATGCGCGAGAGACGGACGGCACGGCCCGGTGTCTGACGCCGCCAGATCGTCGCCATTGATACAAGCGTGGGGAGCATGGCAACGACAAGGTAGAGCTTCGGGAGCATGAAAGACGCATAGACCAGTCGGAAGTATGGAGGAAGCGATGCGAAACTCGAGCTCAGAATGGGGCGGAAGTCGACATGACGATCATCGGGGACCGGCCCGTCCAGAAACAGGGGGGCGGCCAGCAGAAGCGCCGACAGAAGGCTCGGCAGGAATAGCAGAAGATACCGGCGCCGGAAGATGAACCGGTTCGAAATAATCCACTTATAACGGAGTACCATGAGGGGCGGAACCAGAAAGATAATCGGAATCGGCAGGGTTTTCAGGTGATAGATGCCTTCTACGTGATCGAGAATGCCGGTGGAATACAAACTTATATGGAACAGCCACAGGCCGAGCCCCGCGAAGGAGAAGGAATACACCATATGAACCGGTTCCTTGCTCTTCTGTGCGAACTGGCCGAGCGATATCACGAACGCGAAGAGCGCCCCGAAGAACATGAAAAAGTGTAAGATGGTTTCAGCCATACCCTTTGCCTGATGGCGTCCGTGTTTCCTGATACGATCGGGCGCCAAATGATACAATCTAAAAATGTGCACGGTGCCGAATTTCATAATTATAATCCTGAAATGAGGCGTTTTTCGGTGTTATAATCCGGGTAGACAAATAGTATTTTTTGATGCTATTATTTTGTATTGATTGTCGGGGTGCCGCCGGCAGGCGGCCGGTAATCGGAGTTAACAGGCCCGGAGGTGGGAGTATGCCAGTCGATTATTCCAAAGAGTTCGAACGATTTCTGATGCGTGAAAAACATCTTGGCCTCATGGTGAGAAGCCGCGTAAAAAAATACGGAGAAAAAAAAGTGGCCGTACGGCACAAGCCCCACGGGGAATGGATCCCGTACACCTGGGCGAAGTTCGGTTCCATGATCGAATCGACCGCAAAGGCGCTGCTCGTACTCGGGGCGAAGGAATACGAGATGGTCGGCATCTTCGCGGCCAACAGCGTCTGGTGGGCTGTGGCGGATTATGCATGTTTCAGCGTACGCGCGTGCTCCGTGCCCGTGTATGCGACGAACTCGGCAAAGGAGCTCGAGTATATCGTCAATGACGCGGGGATTCGTTTTCTTTTCGTCGGCAACCAGGAGCAATACGAGAAGGCCCTGGAGGTTAAAAAGGGCTCCACAGTCCTGAAAAAGATCATTGTCTTCGATCCAAAGGCCCAGATAAAGGCGGGCGAGGACGTGATGTATTTCGAGGATTTTATGGCCACGGGTGCGAAGGCCGGAAAGGAGGCGGAACTCGAATCGCGGATTGCCAGGCTCGATTCTGAAGACCTCTCCACGCTTATTTACACGTCGGGTACCACCGGTGAACCCAAGG
>CAZEAH010000330.1:0-4332 GCA_964510075.1 uncultured Leptospirales bacterium
GAACACGCCGATATCGACGAATTCATCCGGTCGATCGACCGCGTAATCTCGCTCCGCCCGGCGCGCATCGTGACGGGCCACCGCCCGGGAGTAATCGAGGGTGATATCGAAAAGGCGCTGACCGAATACCGGGACCGTATGCTGAAGCGCGAACAGAGAATATTCAACCATCTCAGGGAGCATCCTTCCACCATACACGAACTTGCCGGGTGCAATCTCATCTACCGGGCGCATCCCACGACCTTTGTGCTTTTCTGGGAAAAATCCATGCTCAAAAAGCATCTCGAGCGTCTGGTGGCCGCCGGAGCTGTGGAACAGGTCGAGGGCGGACGTTTCAGGGCGCTCGAGATGGTTCCCGCGCGCTGAGAGTCGGTATCTTTATGTCTTGACAGATCCGTTCCGGCGCACTCTCTCCTAACCGGGACCTCGGTCCGACCGATTATCATGAACCGCATAGTGACATTGTTCCCGCTGTGGGTGCTCGCGGCGAGCGTCATCGCGCTCTTCCATCCGCCCGTGTTCACCTGGTTCAGCGGCAGGCTTATCACGCTCGGTCTGGGCGTCATCATGCTGGGGATGGGAATTACCCTCGAGTGGGAGGACTTTCGCCGGGTTTTCACCATGCCGGGACGCGTTATGCTCGGTGTGGCGCTCCAGTTCGGCGTGATGCCCCTCCTGGGATGGTCGCTGGGCTATCTCTTCGGGCTTCCGCGCGAATTCGCGGTCGGGCTGGGCCTGGTGTCATGTTGTCCGGGAGGCACCGCCTCCAACGTCATCTGCTACCTTGCGCGCCTCGATGTCGCCCTGTCGGTGACCATGACATCTGTTTCGACGCTCTTCGCCGTGGTGCTCACGCCTTTTCTCACGTCGATCACTGTCGGAAGCAGGCTGCATGTCGACACCCTTGGCCTTTTTATAAGCATCATCCAGGTAATCATCCTTCCCGTAGCCGCCGGCGTGATCATGCGCCGCTACCTGGGCGGCCTCACACGGCGTGTCCTGACCGTCATGCCCGTCCTCGCGGTGCTCTTCATAACGCTCATTGTCGCCTCCGTAATAGGCGCCGGACGCGACGAGATACTCATGGCCGGCTTTCCTCTTCTCGGGGCGGTCTTCAGCCTGCACGCCGGCGGTTTCCTTCTGGGGTATGTATTCGCGCGAATGATGGGGAGCGGTGCCGTAACGGCAAAAACCATCTCCATCGAGGTGGGGATGCAGAATTCCGGGCTCGGCGTGGTCCTGGCGCGCCAGAACTTCGCCAGCCCCCTGGTGGCGATCGCCCCGGCGCTCTCGAGCCTTTTCCACTCGGTCATAGCCAGCGTTCTGGCGGGTGTCTGGCGGGCATTCGCCGGCAAAAACGGCGATTCCGTGAATTAATTTGACTCTGTATCCCGTCTCGTTATACAATATGCGTGTCGCGATACCGGGCGTCCTCGCGGGGAATGCACGGGCAGGGTAACGAACGCCTGCTATACAATCTCCCCTGATTGTGACCGGAAGTCATAAGGTCTCCGGGGAAGACCTCCACCGCTGAAATCGTCTCGTCCGTATGCGCTCTCTCCGCGATTACTGTTCCGTCTGTCGCACAACAGATGCAAGGCACGGCTGGTTCCTCTCATACGTGTGCCATGACGGTCGGATTCTCATGCGGGGGAAAGAAAGCCGGCATTACCGAGGCGGGTGTACGCCGGGAGGGCTGAATGAAAGCGTCCATACTGATAGTCGAGGACTCGGGCCTTGAGGCCATGTATCTTCGCCAACTCCTGACCGGACTGGGATACGAGGTGGCCGGTTCCTTCCCGTCGGGCGAGGAGGCGATAGAGTACTGCACCGCGTCCGCACCGGACCTGATTCTGATGGACATCATGCTGAAAGGCAGACTGGACGGAGTGGAGACCGGTAAAATCATCAACGAGCGCTTCCGCATCCCGGTCATTTACGTTACCGCGCTCACCGACGGCAGGGTCATGGAAAGAGCGCGAATAACCCACGCATACGGCTATCTGGTAAAACCCTTCCAGGAGCGCGAACTCCACAACACGATCGAGATGGCCCTCTATAATAATGCCGTGACCGCCAGGCTTCAGGAGTCGGAAGAGCGGTTTCGCGCGCTGGTCGAGAACATTAACGATGTCATCTTTACAATCGACAGAAAGGGCGTTATTTCCTATATAAGCCCGGTTGTGGAACGGATGGCCGGATTCACTCCCGCCGAGGTCACGGGGCAGTCATTTATACGATTCATCCATCCGGATGACGTTTCGCGTATTACGAAAAGTTTCATGGAGTCCATGGCGGGACGGCCGACGTCGAGCGAGTTCAGGATCATGGCGGCCGACGGAAGGGTCGTGTATGTCAGGACATCGGGGAGGCTCAATTTCGAGAACGGTGTGATCACCGGTCTGACGAGCGTAATGACCGATATCACGGACCGAAAAAAGGCCGAGGAGGATCTGCGCAGGGCGCACAACCATATACGATACCTTCTGTCGTCGGTACATTCCATCGTTATAGGCGTATCCGCGGAGGACACCATCATTCACTGGAACCCGGCCGCGGAAAGAATCCTGGGATGCAGGTACTCGGAAGTTATCGGGAAAAAAATGAATGAATGCGGTGTTGCCTGGAAGTGGGACGTTATTTTCGAGGGCATCGCCGATTCGATTGCGAACGACGCCCCGGTGCATCTCGAGGCGGTCGGTATAACGGGCCGTGACGGCACGGATAAGATTCTCGAGATGATGGTGAGCCCGGTGAAGGACGATGACGGCGCACTGTACGGATTCATTCTCTGGGGTCGCGATATTACGGAAAAGATATTGATGGAGCGCGAATTGGCCCAGGCGCGCAGGCTGGAGTCCATCGGGCAGCTCGCGGCGGGAGTAGCGCACGAGATCAATACGCCGATGCAGTACATCTACGATAACATCAATTACATAAAGGATGAATTCGAGAATTTTAAAGAGTATTTTACGAAACTTCAGGGCCTTCTGTCTGAAGCGGCGGAGGCCGCCCCGCTGTTGAAGGAACTCCTCCTGGAGGCGGCAAACAATGAACGCGTACTCTATTACATCTCCGAAGTACCGCGGGCCATAGCGGACACGCTGGAGGGCGCCGCTCATGTTACGCGGATCGTGCGCTCCTTGAGGGAATTCTCGCACCCCGGATCGACCGAAAAGGCGGCATCCGATATAAATCGGATGCTTGAGAATGTAATTACTATTTCACGAAACGAATGGAAGTACGCCGCCGAACTTATCACCGAGTTCGACCCTGACCTGCCCTCCGTTCTATGCAACACAGGGGAGCTCAATCAGGCAACGCTGAACATAATCGTCAATGCCGCCCATGCAATCGAGGAACGGAATAAAAATGAAGGGAGAAGCAGGGGTACCATTACGGTTGCCACCAGGCGTGCGGATAAATCGGTGGAGATATCGATAGCGGATAACGGTTCCGGGATCCCGCCGGAAATAAGGGACAGGATATTCGATCCTTTCTTTACGACTAAAGAGGCGGGCAAAGGAACCGGGCAGGGGCTTCCCATCGCGCACACGATAATAGTCACCAGGCATGGCGGGAGCCTCAGTTTCACGAGCAAACCGGGGGAGGGCACGACATTCTATATTCGAATACCGATTGTGCCGGCGGCATAGGAAAAAATCATTGAAAAAGCAAGCCGCCCTATTTAAAGAGATGAGGCCGGCACGCATGTCCCGGTGGTTTTACTGAACCGGCATAGAGGAAGCGTATCGATGAACGATGGCAAAGGATTACGTTTTTTTCTTATTTTCATTTTTTTAATCATTATGATATCAGCTTTCATTCCCGTTCTCCATGCGGCAGCGGGAGAAGATTCCGCGGAAAACACGGTTCGCTCCGCTCTCGAGGAACCTCATGCGTTACCGGAAGGCCCGGCCGCGCCGGTCATATCGCTGTACGACTGGTTTAAGCGGGGAGGTCCCTTCATGTGGCCGATCCTGGTGCTCGCGGCGGTGGGGATGGGCTTCGTGATCGAGCGCTTTCTCTACTACCGGAGGATGAAGCTGAACCCGCGCGAGTTTATCGAGGAGCTCGACGCGATGATCGGCGGCGGGACGGTGGAGGAGGTCGAGCGCCTGTGCCGGGAGAGGAACCTGGTGATCGCGCGGGTGCTGGGCAAGGGACTGAAGCTTCGCGGGCTCGGCCTGGACCACGTAGAGAAGGCGATCGGCGCGGGCGGCGCGATCGAGGTGGCGGCGCTGGAGAAAGGGCTTAACATCCTCTCGGCGATAGGGAACATAGCGCCGCTGCTCGGGTTTCTCGGCACGGTGTCGGGGATGATTTCGGCGT
>CAZEAH010000331.1:0-4299 GCA_964510075.1 uncultured Leptospirales bacterium
AATTCCGCGTCGGTGAGGATTCCCTTGGCCACCAGGATTTCGCCGATCCGTTTCTCCCGTATCTGCGCGTCGGTCGCGGAAACGCTCGTGTATTGCGAGGTGATGTCCTATATCGTGATGGGATTGTCATCCAGCACGAACATGAACACATCGTCCAACTTCTGGCGCGGGTGCTTCGTCTTGAGTACGAGGTTCCAGCCGAGATAGCATTTCTCCGGGTCCATAACGGCAAGCTCCGGCAGCCGCTTCCGGTCGGTGCGCCTCTCGACCACGATGCCGAGCGCGAAGAGATCCTCCATGATCATCAAAGGATCGGTGCCCGTTTCGAATATGTCCTCCCTGAACCCGGCGTTGATGCGAAAATAGCGGTATCCCAGGTCCATCTCCTCGTCGACGGGACCGCCCTCCGCCTGCCCGGGCGACGCTCCGGCCGCTTTCTCGCCCGTGCGTTCAATAATGGCGTCCACGCGCCGCAAGAGCCCTTCCCTGCCCTCGTCAAGCGCCGGGTTCTCCTCCCCCGCGTCGATGGCGGAGCGGATCCAGTCGAGGCCGATGAGCAGAAGGTCGATGATCTCCTTCCCCGCGGCCAGCGAGCCCGAGCGCACCATGTCGAGCAGGTTTTCCAGGCGGTGCGTGAATGTGTACACCCCCTTGAACCCGGCAATTCCGGAACTGCCTTT
This sequence comes from uncultured Leptospirales bacterium, assembly GCA_964510075.1. Taxonomy (GTDB): domain Bacteria; phylum Spirochaetota; class UBA4802; order UBA4802; family UBA5368; genus MVZN01. The sequence goes on from CAZEAH010000331.1 coordinate 681, forward strand.
CAGCGTATGGACATAGCGGAATATGCCGTTTACGAGTTCGGGGTCTTTCTCGTCTTCCAGGCGCACCAGGTCCGATTCGAGGCTGGCCAGGATGTCGGCCGCCTCGCGGATAAAGACATCGCGCAAAACCTGCGTATCATCCATGTGCTGTTTTCCTGCGTTTCAATGTTAACGCGTCCTCGGTGCAATACGGCGGCGCCGGCCGCCGTTAAAACTCCTCGAACCCCTCCTCTTTCAGCACCTCCTTGATGTCGCGGCCCGCCGCCGGCTTCTTTTCGTCGGCCGGTTTACGGCGCTCCTTGTCTCCCGCGTCCTCCTTCTTCGGCGCGGGGTCGGGCTTCACTTTTTTAACCGCCGCGGCGGCCGCCCGCAGGTGCACCTCCTTGTGCTTGCTCTGGTAGACATTGCCCCGGGTGCTTTCGCTTATCTTGAAGCGCTCCACCATGGACTGCATCTCGCGCGCCTGGCCCGCCATCTCCTCGCTCGCCGAGGCGGTCTCCTCCACCAGCGCCGCGTTCTGCTGCGTCATGCTGTCCATCTCGGCCACGGCGATGTTGATCTGGTCGAGGCCCTGTTTCTGCTCCTGGCTTGCGGCCGCGATTTCGGAGACCAGGCGCGCAACGTTCTTCATCGCGCCGACGATCTCTCGCAGGGCGTCGCCGCTTCGGTTTGCGAGGTCGGTCCCCGTCTCGATCTTGTCCATGGAGTCCTTGATGAGCGCTCCGATCTCCTTGGCGGCGTTCCCGGAACGCTGGGCGAGGTTCCGCACCTCGCCCGCGACGACCGCGAACCCGCGGCCCTGCTCGCCGGCGCGCGCCGCCTCGACCGCGGCGTTGAGCGCGAGCAGGTTCGTATGGAAGGCGATTTCGTTTATAACGGAGATGATCTCCTCGATCTTCTTGCTCGACTTGTTGATCTCGTTGATCGACGCGACGGCGTCCATCACGACGCGGTTCCCCTCCTCGGCCATCTTCATTGTCTCGCCGGAGAGCCGGTTGGCCTGGTCGGAATTGTCGGCGTTCTGCCGTATTGCCGCGGTGGCCTGTTCGATGGTCGAGGCGATCTCCTCGAGCGAGGAGGCCTGCTCGCTCGTGCGCTGGGAGAGGTTCTTGTTGCCGCCGGATATCTGGTCCACGGCCTGCGAGAGGTTCTGCGCGGCCACCAGTATCTCGGAGATCAGCCGCTCCAGGTCGTCGGCGGCGGTGTTGAGCGCCTTGCCGAGCATGCCGAGCTCGTCCTTCTGGTCCAGGTCTATACGGGAGGTGAAATCGCCCGCGGCGAGCTTCTCGGCGAAGGATAGGCCTTTGCGCACGGGGCCGGATATCGAACGTGCAAGAATCGCGGTGATGACAGCGCCGATACCGATCGCCAAGGCAAGCAGGAGGATGTTGATAACCAGCGTCCGTCGCGCCGCTTCTTTCTGGTCTTTCATGTCCTGTTCGGCGAACTTCATTTTCGATTGAATCAACTCCTCGGTCTTATCCCGTGCCGGCCGGTACTTCTGCAGCCATTCGTCGAGATACACCTTCGCGCTCTTTTGGTCCTTTTCCCTGACCGCCGCGGCAAACCGCTTGCGGACCTCTTCCGCGGAGCGGTACAGCTTTTCCCAATCATCGGCCAGCTTCCGACCTTCATCGGAAAACAGGGACTCCCTGTACTTTTTCCAGTGGTCCTCGTTTGTCTGCTCGAGTTCCCCGGAGTCCTTCATTCGTCGTTCGATCTCGGCCAAATCGCCAGTTTGAAGCGCTTCGTATTCCATAAGCATATTAATCCGCATCTGGAGCATGTTGCGGACAATGCGGTTCAAATACCGGATGGGCATGAATCCCTTGTCGAAAAACTTGACGAATGTCTCATTTGCCGTGTTGCTCGCGTTTATACCCTGACCCGCGATCAGGGCGATAAGCAGGATGAAAACCAGACAGGAGATGAGCACCTTGTACGCCACTTTTAAATTACTGAACCACTTCATCGCCATCCTCCGTTACTATCTTATTACGCGTTAGCTTCGCGCAGCGGAAAAATCAATTTCTTCCCGAACGGTACCATGCGCCGGGCCCGCCGGATTATAAAATGACCATACCGGCGCATACCCGCCCTGCCGGAATATTCTTCAGCGATGCACGTATATGTGGGTTGCTCCGACTTCCATTTCATCCGGGGGAGGGTTGCGCGCGCGTCCACCGGGGGCCACGGGCCGCTTTGCGGCCGACACCTTCCCTGTGTCAGCCGCGACTCCACGCCCCTGATCTTAAAGGTTCAAGATGTTAAAGTCAAATTTTTTTAAACCGGGCGAATTCCGGGCGGTATTTTTTTAATGGATGTATACGCGTACGGCGCGTGTAGGAAAACGCGGCCCGCCGTGTAAGAAAATCCATTAGGTCGTTATAAGGGGAACGCTTAGGGTCACGTTGACCTTCGTCATGGGCTCGCGGCTCAGGTCGCTGTAGTCGATTATGTTTCCCGTCGAGATCCTTCCGCCGTGCTTGCGGGCGATCTTGTCGGCCAGCGTAAGCCCCAGGCCGTAATCGAGCGTATCGTATCCCTCGAAAACCGTCCGCGTCATGCGGAAAAACGGCTCGAAGACGATGTTCTCGTAGCCGAGCGGTATGCCCGCGCGGCCCTGCTCGTCGGGAATCGGCTTGCTGATAACGGACACCTGCATCGCGCCGTGTACGGCGTCCACCATGATGAACACCGGCGTATTCGGCTCGGAGAATTTGCACGCGTTTATGATGAGCTCGGCGACAAGGGTGCGCAGGCGTTCCGCGGACGCCATCACCCCCGAACCCGACAGGCCCGCCTTGCGCTCGCTCATCACAAGCGACTGGCCCTTCAGCGCGGCGTAGCGCTCCATTTCATTCCGCACATCCGCCACCATACCGTACAGCGCGCCGTACTCCATCCGTGCGAGCTCGAGCTCGTGCGTGAGGAGCCAGTCGATTTCTGAAAATGTACGAAGCACCTTTCCCGACAGGGCCACGTTCTCGTTGACGAGGTCTATAAGGCCCGCTTCGATAACGTAGTGGTCGTTCTCCCTGCGGGCCGACTGCGAAACGATGTCCAGAAGCGTGAGAAGCGCGCCGAAACCCGCCCCCTGATTGAAGGATGTATGAAGGCTGTGAAAGAGAGAACGGTCGAGCTTGTTGAGCTCGCGGTTCTTCGCGCTGTCGTACCACTTGTACCAGTCCAGTTCGCGCTCGAGCCGTATGACCTTTTCCTTCTCCACGATGCGCTTCATACGGCGCAGGCGGGAGGTCTCGTACGCCCGCTCGAGTTTCAGAACGAACTCTCCGACGTCGATCGGTTTAATGACGTAATCGTAGACGCCCCTGCGCATGATATCGATTACGTGCTCCGATTCCTTTATGACGGTCGGTACGATAATGACCGGCTCGTGCTCGATATCTTTTAGATGGTCGATGAGGACGGCCCCGTCCATCTCGGGCATCTGGATGTCCGTAATAACGACCGGAAAAGGATGTTTGCTGAACAGGTCGAGCGCACGCCGTCCGTTTTGCGCCAGCACGGGCTGAAATCCGGCCGACGACGCCACCTCAACCAGCAGCTTCCCCGAAATCGGGTCGTCTTCCGCTATGAGCACCCTTCTGTCTTCCAT
>CAZEAH010000332.1:0-4288 GCA_964510075.1 uncultured Leptospirales bacterium
CGACCATCCAGTCGCCTTGACGCGGCACGAAACGTATGAGGCCCGGAGCGGCGGAAAGTGCCAGATAGGGAAGGGCCATCCCGACGCCGATGCTCATGAAGATGGCGAATATGACCGGAGGCGATTGCGTGAAGGCGAAGGCGAGCGTGGCGCCGAGGAAGGGCCCGCTGCACGGGGTGGCGAGAAGCGTTGCGAGAACACCCTTGATATAGGAATCGATGAAAGGGTTACCGATTTCGCGAGCGGCGCGTGAGGCGAACGACGGAACGCCGATGGTAAACACGCCGAGGAGCGAAAGGCCCATAGCGAATATGATCGCGATCATGCCTACCAGAAACATCTTCTTCTGAAAAAGCTCCCCCCAGTTGTACCCGAGGGTGGAGCCGAGGATTGCGAGCACGGCGAAGCTTGTCAGTATGCCGAGCGAGAAGAGAAGCCCCAGGCGCACGAGTGTCCCGCGCCGCTCGCCGGCGTGGCGGACGAATCCCATGAGCTTGAGGCTGACCACGGGAAGCACGCAGGGCATGAAGTTGAGGATCAATCCGGCGAGGAGCCCGAGGATAATCGCCTGCACAATACCGGAGACGTCGCTCGAAGACAGGTAGCGCGGGGTGAAGCGTGATTCGCCGGACGACGTCGGCGGCGTAGGGGTTGCGTCCGTTTCGCCGGTGGCTTCAGCCGATTGTATCGAATGACGCGTAATGAGATCGCCCGCGAAAATGGTTCCGGCTTCGCCCGGATGAAGGATTCGGAGCGTGTGACCGAACTCAATCGTCTGCGGCATACATGCGCCCTTAGTACACAGGAGGGCCTCGACCGTGATTCGTACGGTACGCGCGGCGGGGAGCGCTTCCGGGGAGATGTCGACAGGAACCAGGATGCTCGTTCCCTTTTCATATATCCATACGTAATCCTTTTCGCCGGGAGGCGTGTACTTCCGGGCGGGAAGGAATCGTGCCGGACGAAATAGTACTCCGGGCACCCGTGAAAGGCGGACCGTGGTCGATTTGCCTATGCCGGGTCCTTTGGGATTCCCGTAAATATACGAGCCTTCCGGGATGGTGAGGCGTATAATGAAAAAGCCGCGTTCGCCCGCCGGGATTGAGGTTTCACTTTCCTGGATTTTCGCGGCCATTTCGACGTATCCCGGTGAGGCCGCGGGGGCGAGCAGCAGCGAGACTGAAAGGAGCACCGTCGCGGTGCGTCCAGGCATCATTCGTGTCATCGATTTTCCTCGAGTTGTGGACGTTCCTAAATGATATCATACACCAGGCCCCGGCGCTTTACAAGTCCAAAGTGAGCCTTGAAATGCCTTTGACAGAATGCCGAATACGGCGTATCATCCGCCCATGAATTCAAATGAAGGGTGTGATGACGTGCCGGAGTGCCTGAGGTGCGGCACGTGCTGTCTTGCGGACATGATCGCCTGCGCGAGCGCCGACGATATCGAGAGGTGGGAACGCGCAGGGAGGGATGACATTCTTCACATCATTGAGCGGGAGCGGGCGGTCTGGATGGGAGACCGCCTGGTATCCGCGCGCGACGGGCGGGAGCTTCGGCACTGCCCGTTCCTCGAATGGAAGAACGGCGTCCATTCGTGCGCCATTTACAAAGTGCGGCCGAGGGTATGCGCGGACTACAGGCCCGGTTCATCTGAAATATGCCCCCGGTTCAAAAAATGACTTTACGCAAAGGCTTCATTCGTTTAGCGTACCGTTTTGAACATAATGACTGTAATTGATCAAATAATGAACGGGATGTGCGGATGAAAGGACGTGGAAGTGCGTCTCCCTACCAGGGATGGGTGCTGAGACTGATTATTGCGAACATAGTCGCGTACGTTTTTCAGATATTCACGGCTGCGGACGGGTCCCCGTATTCCATCTCCGCCCTGACGTATTATCTGGGCCTCACGCCGGCGCTGGTGGTGGAGAAAGGTTTCGTCTGGCAGATCGTTTCGTACATGTTCCTGCACAGCACGTCGGGTTTTTTCCATATCTTTTTCAATATGTACGCCGTTCTCATCTTCGGAACGCCGATTGAGCAGGAATGGGGTAGCAAAAAGTTCCTCGGGTATTATTTTTTCTGCGGGGCCGGCGCGGGTCTTTCCATTCTGGTGATAAACCTCATTTCGCGCGGAGACGCGTACAGCATACCGACTATCGGCGCGTCGGGGGCCGTTTTCGGGCTTCTGCTGGCGTTTGGTGTGCTCTATCCTAACGCCGAGATCCTCCTCTTCTTCTTCATTCCCATCAAGGCGAAATATCTCGTTATGCTCTACGGGCTGCTCGAACTCTATCTTGAGCTTTTCGGGGGGCACAGCAGCATTTCGCATGTGGGACACCTCGGGGGGCTTTTCTTCGGTATCGTCTATTTTCTCGTGACCAGGCGAAAGAGCATACGGTTCAGAAGCCGGATGCGCTCAGCCGGAAAAGAGCGGAGGGGCGACGAGACCGCGTCGAGGTCATCCTCCGGAGGATCGGTACAGGACGAGCGGGCAAGGCAAAAGGACATTCTCGATCGCCTTATAAAGGGCGGAGCTTCAGCCCTTTCCGACGACGAAATCCAGTATATCAAGTACCTCTCGATCATGAAGGACGATGACGCGCCGCGATGCGACAACGCGGATTACAACATCGACGACTCGTACTGCGCCAACTGCGATGACGCCGACGCGTGTTTCATCCGCGAGGTGAAACGCCTCATGAAAAATTAATCTTTACAATTTGATCTTTCGGATATTGTATTAACCCTCGGGCAGACGCGCCCGGACTATTACTCGAATTCGAACGGAACCGCCATGCGGACGGAGAAGTACGCGTTCTTCCCCGGCCTCACGGCGTCTCTGATCATTCAGAAATGCAAAGGAGAACCACAATGGCGAAGAGAGTGTATCTTTTCGGAGGCAAGAAGGCCGATGGAAAGGCCGATATGAAAAATCTCCTCGGAGGGAAAGGGGCAAACCTTGCCGAGATGTGCCAGATCGGCATTCCCGTTCCCGCGGGCTTTACCATCACCACCGAAGTGTGCAACGAATATTATGCCAATAACAAAAAGTACCCGGCAGGCCTGGAGCAGGAGGTGCTCGGAGCGCTGAAAAAGGTCGAGCAGATCATGGGGGCGAAGTTCGGAGATTCCGAAAATCCGCTGCTGCTGTCGGTGCGTTCCGGCGCCCGGGCCTCGATGCCCGGCATGATGGAGACGGTTCTCAACGTGGGACTCTGCTCCGCGACCATCCCCGGGATGATTAAAAAAACCGGAAATCCCCGCTTTGTGTACGACGCCTATCGCCGCCTCATCATGATGTATTCGGACGTGGTGATGGAAAAGGCGGCAGGGCTCGAGCCCGAGGAGGGAAAGGGCATCCGGGTGCAGCTGGACCGCATGCTCCACGATCTCAAGAACCGTAAGGGCTATGCCACCGACGCGGACATCAGCGAGTCCGACCTCAAGACGCTCTGCGACGACTTTCGCGCGCGGGTCAAAGAGGTCATCGGCAAAGAATTCCCCGACGACGCGCTGGAGCAGATGTGGGGCGCTATCGGAGCGGTGTTCGCATCGTGGAACGGCAAGCGCGCGATTTCATACCGCCGCATCGAGGGAATTCCGGACGACTGGGGGACGGCGGTCAACGTACAGGCGATGGTGTTCGGCAATATGGGGGCGACATCGGCGACCGGGGTGGCATTCTCGCGCAATCCCGCCAACGGCGACAACCACTTCTACGGAGAGTGGCTGGTCAATGCGCAGGGCGAGGACGTGGTCGCGGGGATACGCACTCCTAACCCGCTCAATGAGGTGACAAAGAACGAGCAGAACCGCCATCTGCCCTCGCTCGAGACGGCGATGCCGGAAGTGTACCGCGAGCTTGACGCGATCCGAGTCAGGCTGGAGAGACATTATAAAGACATGCAGGACATCGAGTTTACGATACAGGAAGGGCGTCTCTGGATGCTGCAGTGCCGCGTCGGAAAACGCACGGGCACGGCCGCACTGAACATGGCCATGGATATGCTTGAGGAAAAGCTCATAACGGCGGATGAGGCGATAATGCGCGTTTCGCCGTCCCAGCTGGATGAGCTGCTGCATCCGATCGTCGACCCCGCGGCAGAGAAGGAATCGACGGTGCTCGCAAAGGGTCTTCCAGCAGGTCCCGGCGGCGCATCGGGTCAGATCGTGTTTACGGCCAACGACGCCGTGGAATGGGCGGCTCAGGGGAAGAGCGTGATTCTGGTGCGGGAAGAGACCAATCCCGAGGACGTGGAGGGGATGCGCGCCGCGATCGGCA
>CAZEAH010000333.1:0-4288 GCA_964510075.1 uncultured Leptospirales bacterium
ACACAGGCCCAGGCGTTGACTGTTCGCAGATACAAAAAGCAGGAATATCCGATGCCCCTTATATCGGAATTTTATGGAATAAAGATATACATGTACTGGAAGGAGCATATGCCGCCGCATTTCCACGCGGAATACGCCGGGAGCACGATCCTTGTGGATATCGTCAACGGTACCGTGCTGAAGGGCGCGTTTCCTTTCGGGCAACTCAAGCTCGTGCTTGCATGGTGCGAACTGCATAACGACGAACTGATGGCGAACTGGAAGTCCGCCATGGAGCACGGCGAAATCGCGCGGATCGAGCCGCTGCGCTGAACGGGAGAGGCGAATGACCATACGGGTGCTTCAGGTTGTTCCCCGGTCCGATTATACGGTGTACGTTTATTTTTCGGACGGCCGGGTGAAACGGTTCGACGCTCGTCCGCTTGTCGGCAGGGGCGTCTTCTCCCGTCTGGAGGATATGGATTTCTTTATCGATCGATGCACGGTACTTAACGGTACCCTTGCGTGGGACCTCTCCGGAGCGTACGATCCTGCCGCCTGCATCGATATCGATCCGGAAACGCTGTATGCCGAATCCGCCGAGGTCGAGGATCCGCTTAAGCACATCGCCTGACGATGCCGGCGGCCGGTTGACGCGTCATTTCTTCCGAATGCCCTCCGTGCCGCTGCGCTTCAGCCTTTCCGCGTAAAACCGCGCCGTCTCCAGGTCGAAGGCCGAAGTGATCTTCATGTTCCGCGCGTCACCCTCCACCACTTTCACTCTGTGACCGGCGTCCAGCGCCAGGCGCACGTCGTCGGTGGCCGAATCGACGCCGGCCGCGCGCGCTTTCTCGTGGGCGTCGCGTATAAGCGCGAAGCGGAAGCACTGCGGCGTCTGGGCGTAGTAAAGGCCTTCGCGTGATGGGATGGCCCGCACAAAACCGTCCGCGGCCTCGGCGATCGTGTCGGTCGCGCGTACGTAAACAGCAGCCGCGCCGTGCGCCCGCGTCTCGCCGACGCATTCGAGAATCGTCGCGGGCTCGATGAACGGGCGCGCCGCGTCATGAATGAGGACGATGTCGTCCCCGTCGAACGAAAGCGCCGAAAGCCCGTTCCACGACGAGCCCTGCCGCGTCGCGCCGCCCGTCGCGACGGCGCGCACCAGCCCGTGTCCGTATTCAGCGGCGATCGATTCCATGCGGGCCAGTTTATCTTCCGGACCGACCAGTATAATGCCGGCAAGGCCATCCACCGCGGCGAAGGACTCCATGGACCAGGCGATGACGGGCCTTCCGGCGAGGTCGAGGAACTGCTTGGGCTCACCGGCCCCCAGGCGGTTTCCCCGGCCCCCGGCAAGGATGATGGCGTAGAGTGAATTCATGGGATTCGATTCAAGATTAAAAGATTCAAGATTCAAGATTCAAGATTGATTGTCAGAGATTACAGTAGGGGTCAGCCGATAATTTTCAATCTTTAATTTCCAAATATGGAGCGGGGTGGACCGCGATTTGCGCTATTTATGAATTAAACAAGAATATCGATGGAGCCCAATTGTAACTTGACTTCGTCTTAATTCGCGGATACACGGGATTCGCAATGGTAACGATAAAGGACGCACAGGAAGCGGCGGCGTCGATAGCACGGGCAATGGATCCGCTATCGGTAGTTGTGTTCGGCTCGGTTGCCCGTGACGGCAGGGGCAAGGATGTTGATTTATTGATAGTGCTCGACGATCACGCAGAAAACAGGTCCGAATCAGACCGCAAACTGTACCGGGTTTTGAAAAAGTACTACCGGCGCTTTTCAATAGAGCCTTTTGTAGTAACCCGTTCGTCCCTGAGGGAATATTATTTCAAAGGGAGCCCGTTCCTGGCGACCATTCAAAATGAGGGCAGGCTACTGTATATGAAAAACGCGGCGGAAGAGTGGTTGCGGCAATCCGGCGAGGAGGTCGAAACGTCACGATATCTGGTGGGCGGAGGGTATTTTAAGGGAGCCTGTTATTATGCGCAACAGTTGATCGAGAAGGCAATGAAAGCCGCCCTGCTTTCAAAGGGCTGGATGCTTGAGAAAATAAACAGTATCGCCCGGCTCGCGGCGCTCTGGTCGGATTATGGAATAAAAGGCGCCCTGAAAGACGAGGATATCCTGTTTATCGACGGCATTTACCGTGGGCGGTATCCGGCGGAAGAGGGCCTGTTGCCGCTCGGCTCACCCGGCAGGGATGACGCGGAACGGGCCCTGCGAATCGCCGCTAAAGTGTTGAAAAAAACCGGAGCGGTGCTGAAGAAATAGCGAAGTAGATGCCCCGCCAGTCATAATCCTGAATGCGGCTGCTGTCATGGAAAATAATTGACGATTCAATAAAATGTCGTTATTTTTCTGGCCGGGGAAGACCAGCCTATGAACGCAAACGAAATCACAAGGCTCGAACCATTAATTGAATATATCGCACGGATCCCTGGAATCGCTTCGGCATATCTATTCGGTTCGTCGGTGAAAAAGGGAATCGACGGAGGACGCGATCTCGATATCGCGCTGTTGTTTCATCCCGGTAGAGAACGTTCGATAGACCGGCTCGCCGTAATGACGGAGCTTTCGCGTATCGCGGGAATAGACGTCGACGTGGTGGTTCTTAACGACGCGTCCCCGGCGTTTTATCACGAGGTGCGCAGGGGGGGCGTTCTGATTCTTGACCGCGATCCGACGTTCAGAAAGATAATGGAGATCAGGAGCAGGAAACTTTACGATGATTTTCGCCACCAGCACGCGATATATATGCGGGGGATACGGGCGAAGCATGGTCAATAAGAATATAGTTGAGAACGCGATAGCCGCCATTCAACAGAATATCCGAGAGCTTCGCAACGCGGTGGATATCGACTGGAACATCTACACGTCCGACATCCGTTCGCGCAGGTTCATCGAGCGTACCCTGCATGTCATTATTGAAGCCTGTATCGATATCGCCCACCACATTATATCGGATGAGGGGTTACGGGAGCCGGTTACATACCGGGACGCATTTGTCGTTCTTGCCGAGAATGGCATACTGCCCGATCATGAATTGCCGGTTTTTGAAAAGATCGCGATGTTCAGGAACCTCCTCGTTCATTATTACGAGAAAGTCGATGATGAAATCGTGTATGGAATATTCAGGAATAACCTTTCCGATATAGAGAGGTTCGTTGGGTACATCCTGAAATACATCGAAAAACAATAACAATCTCTTTCCGTACCGAGTTCCATGAATCGACGTATTGCCTGATGAGATCGCCACGTCGGCCCGCGGTCTCCACGCGATGACATTTTTTGTCAGTTACGCAACAAGTCTAAAGATTAAAGTAGCGTCTGCTTAATAATCTTGAATCTTGAATCTTGAATCTTCCAATCTTCAATCCCTGATCCACTTAACCCCCACCGTCTCGCGAAGCACCCGGATATCGTCTTTCGTGACCAAAATAAGGAGCGCCGCGGCGGCGTAGAGCGCGCTTACGGCCATGAAAGAAACGATGTAATGAATCGAGGAAAGGACCGTCAGGTGTAGCGCGTAGAGAAAAAGCGTAATGAGAACAAGCCTGACGTACACCAGGAAGGTGCGGTACAGCCGCACGTAATGCCTTTTATAGAGAAAGAAGTACATGGAGAAGAACAACAGCGCGCAGGATGCCGCTATGGCCGCCGCGGCGCCTTCGGCTCCGAAGGGCGGGACGAGCGCCAGGCAGGCGGCGACGCTGAACACGGCGGAACCGGCCTGAAGCCGCGCGAGCGCGCGCTGCAGATCCAGCGCCTGGATGAGCGCGCCGGCCACAGTGAAGATGAAGGGCACGCCGAAGGCGCTTATGCGCAGCACCCCGATGGAGGCCGCGTACCGCTGCCCGAAAACGAGCACGACGAACTCGCTCGAATAGAAAAAGAGCGCGATGAAGATGTAAAATGAGAGGATGGCGTAAAACTTCGCGTAGATGTCGTGCGCGAACTGGAACTTCTCCTTCTGCTCGGGATACGGACAGCGGTACAGGTAGGGCAGAAGCACCCTGTTGAGATTTGAGGGAATGAAGAAGAGCGAGGAGAGGAAGAGGTAGCCCCCGGTGAATATTCCCGCCGGCGTGGTGCCGCGCAGGAGCGACAGGATGGGGACCGGGGCGTTCTGGGAGACGTTGTTGGACAGCGTCCCCAGGGTGAACGGGAGGGCCGTTTTTATAAACGAGGCGACGTCCGCGGATTTCCATCGCGGCCGGAAATACCGTATGGTGAGCGCGCCGATGGCGGCGATGTACGCGGCGACCGTCCCGGCGCGCACCCAGGC
>CAZEAH010000334.1:0-4284 GCA_964510075.1 uncultured Leptospirales bacterium
CTCCGTGTGGATTACCTGATGTCCTCAATGCGTCACGCGGGCATAGAATCCATGACGAAGGCGCTGAAGTCCGATCGTTTCGCCAAGGTGCGGGTTGGGGTGGGCAGGCCCCCGGCGGGTACGTCAATGGAGAGCTACCTGCTTCAGGACTTTACCGACGAGGAAAATCTCGTACTCATCGACGTGCTCAACAAGGCCGAAAAGGTGGTCAAGATGCTCGTCAGCCAGAGCATCGAGGAAGTGCAGAACAAATATAACCCGGAAGGCGCCGTCAAGCTCGAGAAGAGAAAGATACGGAAGATACGGGTGCGCAGGTAGTCAGAACTGCAGATCCAGAAGGAGCCCCCTGATTTCCTCCACGGTTTTCAGCAGATCGAATGCCCTGTTGTTGCGGGTGACGGCCTCGGACATCGCCAGCAGCTTAGAGTTTATCTCTTCGATTACGGCGAAGTCCGCCCTGTCGCGCCGCTGGCGCTTCAACGGTGTAACCCTGAGGGATCCCTCGAGAATGGTCTTCAGTATTTCCTTTACCAGCGCTTTGTACCGATTGAGCTCGTAGGGCGTCTGACGATCGAGGAAGCGCTTTTCCTGTTCGCTCAGGTCCGACATGAGTCCCTCGATCGTGTCGTGGAATTCGAAATGCAGCGCGTTCTGCAGACTCGCGTCGAAGGTTTTCGAAGGGCCGGACGATGAAAGCGCCGAGCGTTTTTTCGATTTGATTCTTAGCTTCTCGTCCTTTTTCAGGTCGGTCGAGGTTTTTTCTATCATACGTTTTCGCCGTAGTGCCCGGACGTACCTGCCTGCAGCCCGCTCGCAAGATCGGGGCTCTTGTTTATCACACAATTACCGTCGAAGATCACGCCGTCCTCCATTACCAGGCTGGGCGTTATGATATTGCCGTAGAGGCGGCCGGTTGCGAGCATGATGACCCGCTCGGTTGCGAAGATGTTGCCCCTGACCACGCCCCCGATCACCACCACCCTGGCACGGATGTCGGTAGTGGCCTCGCCGCTCTGTCCGATAAGTACCTTCCCGTCGGTCTCGATGGTTCCTTTGAAGCGGCCGTCAATGCGCAGCAACCCGTTGACGGTAAACTCGCCTTTGAACTCGGAGCCCTCCCCTATGATGGAGTTTACGATGTTATCTTCTATCTGCTTGCTCGTGCGCGCCATTGGTTACCTTTCCGGACAGATTGATTGACTACCGGCTGTCATAAAAAACCGGAGGGAGGGTTTTTCAAGGAAGTTTTTCCTCCATAGGAATAAAGGATAGCGTCGCCCCGCTTCTCCTGCAAGCAGAAAAAGAGATATTTCGCGGCGAATACAACATTATATATAATAATGTTGATTTTTTATGATTCACTACATCTTTACAAAAATCAAATTTTAATTAATTAAGTAGTTGAAATTAATCGATGCCAGGAGATAATAATCCTAACGGAGTGATATAAACAAAGCTCAGGGAGGAAAAATGAGGAAATCCATTCTCAGACTTCTCGAGTACGGGTGGCCTGACAAGATAATCGCCAACTATCTTATGATCAAGCCCACCATCGTCAAGTATTATCGCAAAAAGTACAGGATCGCTCGAAACGAGTATCAGGGTTTCTACTGATTCACCCCTTGTAAAAAATACGTATCCCGACGTGCATGGGCCCTGTCCTCCGGGGAGGACCTTCCGTCCTCCCCGGCAAGGCTTTTCGGCGCCTGGACCTTCCTGGTTAATGTTTGCGGTGCCGTTACCGATAGTATTAATGCGAATGGAGGGAGTGCCTGGAAGTTTTCCGAAATCCGGCCGGCTCCAGGACGGAAATAACGTGAACCCGGGTGTATGTATTGACGGATGGTATCAACACCACCCTTCTGCTGCCGGATCGCTGCAGAGACGTATATGCGTTCGAGGACATTATCTGCCTCGGTGAAAGGATTTCCCGCGAACGTGTATCAGTTCTTGACCTTTCCGGTCTGACGTTCATAGAGCCCTATTCCATGCTCGCGCTTCTGCTTCTCGGTCGGAATCACCTGAGGAACACCGGGGAGCGCCTGAGGCTTGTCAACATACCGCTGAACATTCACCAGTACCTTACCCGCATGGATTTCCTCTCTGCCGGAGTCTTAGATTGCCCCTCAAGGCTGGATGCGGAACTCCTCTATAGAAGGAGCTCGTTCAGTAACCGCGTGATCGAAGTGACCGATATACCGGGCCGGGAACGGGAAAGCATTAAGGCGATCTCGGGGATCATAGCCGTATTCAGAAAACGGGCCCGACATATCCTCAAGTACTGGCTCAATGCGGAAATAATCGATTATTTCGTCACGGTGATATCCGAGGTATGCCAGAACATTTTCGAGCACAGTCTCGATTCGGGTTACTGCGCGATGCAGACATATTCGGTCGGGAGCGAGCATGTGGTCCGTCTCGTCATCGTGGATTCGGGGATCGGCATACGCGAGAGCTTCTCCGGCCGGGAGGAGTTCGCTTGCGAGCATGGTTCTCGTATTATCGAGAGGGCCCTTACGACTCCCATATCGAGCAAGCGAAGGTTCGGCTATGGTCTGTGCCAGGTTAACGCGATTATCGAAAAGCTCAAGGGCAGCATCTATATCCGCTCCGGCGAAAGTTCGGCCGCGGTTCTCTATAACCGCAGGCAGAGCGGGGCCTCGCACCTCTTTATGCGTGACGACCTTGCGACGTTTCCGGGGACGCAGATATCGATTTCTCTTTTCGGATAACAGGGAGCTCACATTCATGGTGATACAGATTAAAAACACGGCCCGGGATTTGAAGATACGATTGCCGGACCTCATTACAAGGCCCGTAGGGCGCCGAATGTACGAGCGGACAAGGAAAAATATGGCGCATATTGCCGACGGCGAGGTCGCGCTGGTGGATTTTACAGGCGTTCAGGTCATCGATTCTTCTTTTATCGATGAGTTCCTGCTGAGGCTGATCGAGGATTCCCGCAGCAACACGCCGGTGTTTTTCGTTAAGCTGACCAATATCACTCCGATTATCGAAACAAACATCGATTCTGTTTTCAGCTCGTACCAGACGTATAACGGTCGCAGAATCGCCGTCGTAACGGAGCATCTTACAAGCAAGAACGCATATCACATCGGCGGTATAACGAACCCCGAGCGGGACATGCTCGATTATCTCAGGATAAACAAGGTGGCTCCCATCGGCGATATCGCGACGTATGTCGCGAAAGAATACGCGGAGGCGGCCGAGCTTTTGGAGGGCCTGTATGCGATGCGTATGGTCAGAAGGGCTCCGTCGGGCGGTAAGGACCGCTATCAGTCGGTTTAATGCCGTGCATAATTTGCCCCGGACGCGAGACAAAATGGTTGCATTATCGCCCCGCCGGTCATAGCCTATTCCAGGTACCGATACGGCCATGAAGATACCCGTCAAAAAAAGCCAGGAAGCGCGCAGGGGAGATGATGACAGCCTGTTCGGGCTTCTCTCCTCCTACAAATCCTACAATACCTACGTGAGCCTGTTTTTGTCAGAGGACGAAGACTCCGTCATCGTGTTCCTCACCGACAATCCGAAGAAGTGGAGCATGATGACTGACGCGAAGTATTCCACGTTCCGGCCTCTGAGCAGGCTCAAGGCGGGTCTGCCCAGGCTTTCGGTCAAGTATATGCTGCCGGAGCATCTCGTTAAATCGATCGGACCGATGCTGGGAATGAAGCTTCCGACGAACAGGGTGACCATCATCAACAACATCGACAGCGACGGCTACTTCATTCTCGAGACCTCGGCGAAATTTTTACCCGAGGTCCTGCAGAACGTGAGGAAAATTGTCACGATGCCGCCACAGAAGAAATACGAGATGCTGGAAAAATGCCTGGCCGAAAACACGTGAGGAACGGCAGATGACACCGGATGGCGCCCACATGGAGGCATTAGGAGAACAGGCAAAGCTCTTCAATATCGCGATGAAGCATACCGGCGGCGATATGGATAAGGCGCGCCTGATGGTCGCCGGCCAGTACGACGACGTTGTTGCCATAAAAGGTAAATTCTCACTCTCCGCCGCGGGCAAATACGGCATATTCCTTATATTCCTTAATATGGTCACTCGCCGGCTTGTGAACGTCAATTCACTTGTGCTTTCGGACAGTGTTTTTTCCGACAGGGCCCGGGTTTTCGATGCCTGGAGGCTTTTCAACTCCGATTTTCGATCCGCGGTGAGGGCCTCCGGCGAGGCATCCTCGGGTTCTTTCGAGTTTTCCACTCATCTTGCCGATTCCCTGGACGGATACGACATCTATACAC
>CAZEAH010000335.1:0-3048 GCA_964510075.1 uncultured Leptospirales bacterium
ATCATGATCATCCGCGCGACCCAGAAGAAGATGATGTCGAAGCCGGTCACCAGCACCGTGGTGGGATAGTAATTGTGGAGCGCGGCGGTGGACTCCGGCCAGCCCAGCGTGGAGAAGGGCCACAGCGCCGATGAGAACCAGGTGTCCAGCACGTCCTCGTCCTGCCGGAGTTTCGGCGCGCCGCACTTTTCGCATGTTGCGGGGTCTTCCATCGAAACGGTGACGTGTTCGCACGATTCGCAGTAAAAGGCCGGTATGCGGTGCCCCCACCAGAGCTGTCGCGAGATGCACCAGTCGCGCACGTTGTACATCCACTCGAAATAGGTCTTTTCCCAGTTGGAGGGAACGAAACGGATGCGCCCGTCCTTTACCGCCGCGATACCCTCGTCGGCGAGCGGTTTTATTTTCACGAACCACTGCCTTGAGAGATAGGGCTCGATGATCGTGTTGCAGCGGTAGCAGTGGCCGACCGAGTGGTCGTGGTCCTCGATTTTTTCGAGGAGGCCCTGCGCGTCCAGGTCGGCGATTACCTTTTCGCGCGCCTCGAAGCGGGAAAGCCCCCGGTAGGCGCCGCCGTTTTCGTTGATGTAGCCGCGCGGATCGAGGATGTTGATTTCCTCGAGATTGTGCCGCTTGCCCATCTCGAAGTCGTTGGGGTCGTGTCCCGGCGTCACCTTGACAAGGCCCGTGCCGAAGCTTTTGTCCACATAGGCGTCGGCGAAGACCGGTATCTTTCTGTTCATGAGCGGCAGGACCACGAACCTGCCGACGAGGCCGGTGTAGCGCTCGTCCTCGGGATTGACGGCCACGCCGGTGTCGCCCAGCATTGTCTCGGGGCGGGTGGTCGCAACGACGATGAAGCCGTCCCCGCCGTCAATCGGATATTTGATATGATACAGTTTGCCCTTCAGATCGCGGTATTCGGTCTCGATATCGGAGAGCGCCGTTTCGCAGCGCGGGCACCAGTTGATGATGCGGTAACCGCGGTAGATGAGGCCCTCCTCGTAGAGGCTCACGAAAACCCTGCGCACGGCCCGCGACAGTCCCTCGTCCAGCGTGAAGCGCTCGCGCGGCCAGTCGAGCGAACAGCCCAGGCGCTTCAACTGGCCCTTTATCTGCCCGCCGTAATGCTCTTTCCAGTCCCATACGCGCTGTACGAAGGCCTCGCGTCCGAGATCATTCCTGTTTTTGCCCTCCTCGCGGAGCAGGCGCTCCACCACGTTCTGCGTGGCAATGCCCGCATGGTCCATGCCCGGCATCCACAGAACCGACTTTCCCTTCATCCGCTGCCAGCGCGAGAGGATGTCCTGAAGGGTGTTGTTGAGAGCGTGCCCCATATGAAGACTGCCCGTCACGTTGGGGGGCGGTATGACAATTGAAAAAGGAACGCGGCCGTCGTCTTCGCGGGCGTGGAAGTGTCCTTCTTCCTCCCAGAGACGATACCATCTGTCCTCGGCTTCCTTAGGATTGTACGATGACGGGAGTTCCATGGTTCGGTCCTGTATGCGTGATGGTGCGTTAACGCCGCCTGAATGCGCGCTTCGCTTGCGCGCGTCCGCCCCTGTGCGGCCCGCACCTGCGGCAGGCCGCCGCCGTGAGGAATAACACCTTCAGGATATGCGACAGGGCGTCCTGCGACGGTCGCGGCACATGGGATTATTCCTATGACCGCAGACGGGGTGTCAATGTTTTTTTAGCGGGGCTTTTTGGGGTCGTTGCGGTTCTTTTTAAAAAAGTCCTCGAAGAGCCCTCTGTCGATCTGTATGAGGCGTGTCCGGATCTCGCTCAGGCTCTCGAAATTATACTGCTGGAACTCGAAATAATCGAGCATCCACAGGTACTTGTTGAGGAGTCTGGGGACGATGTTGGAATTTTCCACGCGTTCCTTTCCGAGGGTCTGGAAGCTCTTTTCCAGGCTGTATATCTCGCGGCGTATGCCCTCCACCTGCTGCATGTTGAGATGGCGCTTGACGAAAAAGATGTCCTCGATGAAGCCGATGACGGGCACCCACTCGCGCGGATCGGCGGCGGAGGGCTTCTTTTCGGCGACGGCTACAAGGATCTCCTGGATGGGCTTCGCCTTGAGGAGGCCCATTTCGATCTCGGCCGGATTGATGGAGAAGGCCTCCCGGAACAGAAGGAGCGATTTCGGGACCTCGCCGGTGTGGTAGTATGCCTCGGCGAGCAGCGCGAGCAGGCGGGCGCTCGAGCGGTACGAGCTTCGGGCGTATTCCAGGGTTTCCACCGTCTGGCGGTACTCGCCGAGCGTTACAAAACACAGGCCCAGGTTGAGCAAGAGCTCGAAGTTGTCGGCCGTGCTTTCCTGGCTCTGAAAGGCGAGCTTGTAGTTTTCGGAGGCGGTGAAGAAGATATAGCGCATCGCCGACTTGTAGGCGCTCGAGTTCTGTAAAGCTTTTTCCCGCGAGTACGATCTGAATATCTCCCACTGGGTCATGAGGAAATCGGCGGTCTGCTTGCCGCTTTCAAGGCGCGCGATCTCCTTCTGCCGGTTATACCAGAACTTCGCCGTACGGTAGCCCTCCGCGAGCCCGGGGTACTCGGGGTTTATGGAGAGAAGCTCGTCGATTTTTTTAACCGCCGAGGCGAAATCGCCCTCCTCGATCAGCTGGTATGCCGCGTTGACGCCGACCAGCAGAGGGTCGTCGGAGAATGTTAGCTGTCCGTTGCGGTCCATTGTTAGAGTTCTATTGTGGCGCTCCCGTCGGTGCGCGATCCGTGCTGGGTGAATACGATTATCTGCCTCTCCCGTGCCGCTTCGGAGAGCAGTCGCTCGAGGTTCTCGCTGCGCCTGTCGTCCATGAAGATGAAGGGGTCGTCGACGATCAGCGGCGGAGGTGTGCCTCCGGATTCCAGGATAAAATCCGACAAAGTGATTTTTACGGCAAGCAGTAAAAGGTGCGCTATGGCCGGATTGACTTCGTCCAGCCTGCCGCCCGCCTGTATGAATCGGACCAGTACCTCTTCGTCGATCTCGGTGATATGGCGGTTCTCGGTAATGGCGTTGAATCTGGACCGGGCGTGGCCCCC
>CAZEAH010000335.1:3061-4281 GCA_964510075.1 uncultured Leptospirales bacterium
TCGCGCGCGAGCCGCGCGACCTGGCGGGATTCGCGGAGTCCGACGACCTCTTCGAACACGGAGCCGATAAGGTCCATGGACTTTCTTCGGGCGGCCAGGTTTCCGTAGCGCTCCTCGGCCGCGGACCGCTCCTGGCTGAGAAGTCTGAGCTCCTCGTCGTAATTGACGGTGGTGCGGGCCTCCTCCTCGAGCTGGGCCAGTATTTTCGCCTCGGCGCGTCGTTCGTCCTCGGATCGGGCGATCTCGGCGTCGATGTCCTCTTTCGCCGATCCGAGTCTTGTTTCATCGATATCCCGCGACCCGTACCTGGCCAGTCTCGAAAGGTCGGCCATTATTTCCTCGCGCCGCGCGTCCGCGGCGGCCGTCAGCTCACGCTGTTCCTCCTGGAGGGACTCCAGGTACTCGGGGCTTTTGAGCCCTTCGCGCAGCCTGAACAGTTCCAGGAGTCCGTCGGCGTATTCTCCGTACTCCTCGAAATACTGGAGCAGAAAGCCGTACACCGCTTCCAGCTTGTAGTCGTGAAGCTCGATCTCGTTCTCCCTGAGTATATCCCGGAGCTTTCCCTCTATTACGCTTCGTGCCTCGTGAAGGGCGGTGAGCTCGCGCGGTCGTCTCGGTATGAACAGGGGCAGATACAGCACCGCGGCCATAAGCCCCAGCAGCGCAACAAGCCCTGCCAGCAGGTACATCCTCATCCTGGTCGGAAGCGCAAGCAGTCCGCGGTTGACGAGGAAATATATCAGCGCGATGCCCCCCGAACCCGTAATCGCGAGGATTCCCGTGGCTCTCTGGAACCTGGTCTTTCGCGTGGAGAAGAAGTCGTCGAGAGCGACATGAATGTCCCGGATCTCGCGGTAGGTCTCCTGCAGGCGTTTGAGGTTCTGTTTCTTCTGGTCCGTGAAGTCCCTGAACTGGGGAAATCTGCTTTCGATGGAAGCCTCGCGCGTTGCGATGTTCCTGATCAGTTCGTCGGATTCGCGCAATTCACGCGCGATATCGTCTATTCTCTTCTCGATCGCCCTGAGATTGCCGATCATGATAAGAAGTTTTTCGGCGAGCGCTTTCTCCACCCGGAGGGCGGCGATCCGGTTGTCGATGCGCGCGATCTCGGTTTCCACCTGCCTGCGTTCTTTCCGGATCTTCTCCCCCCTCGACTGCTGGATGTCGATCATGCGCATCCTCTTTTCGATTTCCTTGAGGTCGGATTCCGCCCTGAGAAA
>CAZEAH010000336.1:0-4265 GCA_964510075.1 uncultured Leptospirales bacterium
GGAGGGGGGTCACTTTGATTGACGATAGGGGGTCACTATGGGTGACGGATTACATCACTATCTGGAGATTGTTCTTAACCCGGTGGTGGACTTCCATCAGAAGCTCGCTCCGCTCCCTGAGCATGCGGTCAAGCTCTGTTTTAGTCTTTTCGCGGCGGTCGATATCGGCGTGGAGCCGCATGGAATTGAGCAGCATGATGAAAAAGAGCGGGAAGAGCATTTCGGCGTAATTCTCGAATAAATCAAAGATATCCGTTACAAGCAGGTGCTCCAGTATGTTCGAAATATTCACAAAGATGAATATGGCGATCATGCACGAGAGGAACACAGCGGTGTCGGACCTGAATCGTTGCGGTATTCGACGCAGAAGCAGTACGAACGAGGCCGCGAAAAGAGCCAGGCTGATCGCGTTGCAGATAACAACAGCGGTCTCCATTATCCCTCTGCGTTTCCGGCGAAGAGGATCCCGAGCAGGGTGCAGGCGGCGGCCGCCGCATAGGCGATGTGCTCGAGCAAATTGAAGAGCGCATGGAGCATAAAGCTCTCGGCGACGGTGAAGAAGTTACTGGCGAGGATGAAGCAATACGCGCCCACCAGGTAGCCGTTCCACGGTACCAGGCCTTTTTTCAGAAACACGATCAGTATGGCGAGACCGATTACACAGAAGACCAGTGCCATTAGCTCGTTTATTTCATACATGGCGCCTCTCTGTGCGGCATTCCATGTGCGGTTCCGCAAACGATGTCGCGGGCGGTGTTTCGGGAGCGGCCCCGCTTACGGCAAATCACGGAATTGTTACGATTTCGCTCAGTATAATGGATGGGGCGTATTTGTCAACATGTGATGATTTCAGTCATGAGCCGTCTACTCGACGACAGGCAGACGACAGAACGCTCCGCGGCGGTTACACCCTTTTCGTCAAATGCGCGAACGGATGCGGCACGCGCGAACTCGAGCCCTTCTTGTGAAGCTTCAATTATTTTCTTGATTTTTAATTATAATATAATTATAGTATCACAATGACTATCGAATGGGAACCTCTAAAAATTAAAACTTTTAGCAATATCAGAAATCGTAACCCTTGATTTAATCAGGAGTTGCAACTTTATCAACCTCAAAAATGTTAATTAATAGAGGTTCCCGAATTTGTCTGGGACCGGAGGAAGAACGCCGAGAACGTTAAAAAGCACAGGATATCTTTTGAGGAAGCAAGAACCGTATTTTACGATGACAATGCGCGCGTAATTCACGATCCGGACCATTCGATAAACGAGGATAGATTCATTATACTGGGAATGAGCGCCGCTTTGCGTATTCTGCTGGTCAGCCATTGTTACCGGGAAAAAGCGAATATTATACGAATAATTTCGGCGCGGAAGGCCAACGGCAATGAAAGAAAGCAGTATATGGAGTTTCTGAAATGAGAAGAGAATACGACTTTTCGAGATCAAGAAGGAATCCCTTTTCGGGCGGGCTTAAAAAGCAGATAACTATTCGTCTTGAAGAAGACACTATAAATTATTTCAAGAAGCTGGCTTCACAGACCGGCATCTCCTATCAGAATCTGATTAATATATACCTTTCGGACTGCGCCAGTAACAACCGAAAGCTAACCTTCAGATGGGATTGAGTTAAAATAAGCAAAGATGTGCAAGCCCTGACAAGTGCCGGTTCTCCCTCACACCCTTTTCGTCAAATGCGCGAACGGATGCGGCACGCGCGAACTCGAGCCCTTGAGCCGCGCGGTGAGATATTCGACGAAGGTGACCACGGGATTCACCGGAACATACGTCGCCGGGTTGACCTTCATCAGGTGAAAGAGCGCCTCGGCGGTGGCGGACAGATCGTTGCATTCGCCGCTCAGGTACACGTTCTTCCGGCCGAGCCTTCGGATGAGTCTTTCGGAGACTTCCTCGATCGCGCAGTGCCCGGCAACCAGCACGCGACCGTCGATCGAATCGACAGTCTTCGCATCGTGTCCCTTTCCCATCAGAAGCGTCCACCCCCCTCTGCCGGCGGTGTCCAGGTACATGGTCTGCATGGCGCAGAGCGGGTTGTTGACGCAGCCCTCGCGGCAGGCGAGCTTCGTTCCCTTCACGACGCGCACGTCGTCGGGAAAGAGCGGATAGAGGTCCCAGGGGTAGTGTCCGGAGGGCGGCATGTCTCCAAGGAGGTCGATGTTCTTCAGGCTTTTAATGTCGCCGCGTAGGTAAATATCACGCTCGCTCTTTACTCCGCCCGACAGGCCGCGCCTGATGGCGAGCTCGAGATGCGGCACGTCCTTTATACCGAGGCCGAAAACGCGCGCGCCGACTATATCGGCGGCGACAACGTTGGCGCTCGCCACCAGCACGCGGAAGGGTTTCACCTGTCGGTCGGCGAGCGCAGTGGCGAAATAGTGACCGTGGATGGTGCCCTCCACGCCCTCGATGAGCGTGACGTCGGGCCGGATGTGGCCGAGCACGTCGACGAGCTTGTGTGGCAGATTGTAGTTGTGGTCGAATCCGCGGCTTCGCTGCATGGGGAAGCCCCACTGGTTCTTCACGCCGAGCGTTACCACCCCCATGGAGTGGGTTTTGAGCTTGGGAACATTTATGTAGAGGTGACGATTGCGCTCGTTCATGAGTGTGAGCACCGTTTCGGGAATGATGAACGAGCTGAGGTCGTAGCCGTCCGGATGCGCGGCGGAGGCCGGCGCCCGGCCGGGGAAGGGGAGGGCGCGGCCCCTCTCTTCGTCGAGGAACACGGGGACGGCGCCCGTTTCTCGGCAGAGCCGTGTGTAGCCCGCGGCGCGGTACACCAGGCGGGTGAAGTTCGCCTGGGTGGCGTTTTCGAAGAGGTATATCCTCTTCGCCCCTGCGCGCTTCCAGTAGCCGATGACCTCCCGGAGTACCTCGACCCTTGTGTGACTGTAGGGCTTCGCGTCGACGGCGTTGGGCTTGATGTACGCCTGGCCGCTCTCTTTAAGAAGAGAGGCGCCGCCGAGCTCGTCGAAGATATCGGCCACGGCGCGGCGTACGGCGCGTACCATGTCGGCCCCCAGCGGCAGGAAGCGCGTAAAGGGCTCGCTCTGGTGCGGTGCGTCGAGTTTCTTGATGATGACGGTGGCTTTCATCGGAATCTCCAGCGCGGCCGGGTGTCGTGCGGTCAGGCAGACCAGTATAACGCCGCCAGGGCGGTGGATGCGAGAAAAAAAGAATCCTGGTGTCGGTATGTATGCGGTCCCGGGGACGCGCGGTCCCCGGGAAGCGACACGGCTTATATCCAGCGGGCCTTCTTTGCCGCGAAGGTCAGCTCGTCGCGGAACCGCGGGTGCGCGACAGAGATGAGCTTTTTTACGCGCGTGCTGATGCAGTCGAAGTTGATGTCGACCACGCCGTATTCGGTGACCACGTACTCCACCTCGTTCCTCGGCGTTGTGACCACGGTCCCCTCGGGCAGGGTGGGCAGTATCTTGGAGCGTAGGTTTCCCTCCTTGTCGGTGTAGGTCGACTCGATGGCGAGTATGCGCTTCCCCCCCTTCGACATCTTCGCGCCCTGGTTGAAGTTCACCTGGCCTCCGGTCCCGCTGTACTGCTTGGTGCCGATCGATTCCGAACCGGCCTGTCCGGTGAGGTCGATCATGAGCGATGTGTTGATCGATATCATGTTGTCGTTCATCGCGATGTTTGTCGGCTGGTTGACCCAGTGGACCTCCCTGAACTCGAACATCTCGTTGTGGTCGATGTCCTTATAGAACTGGTTGGTGCCGACGGCGAACCCGGTGACGATCTTGCCGGGCATGAAATTCTTCCTGGAACAGGTGACGACACCGGCCTTCACGAGCTCCGTCACCGATGGGGTCACCACTTCGGTGTGCATACCGAGCTCCTTCTTGTCGTACAGCATGTGGCCGATCGCGTTGCCGAGGCCTCCGAAACCGAGCTGAATGGTCGATCCGTCGGGGATGAGGTCCACTATATAGGTTGCCATTTTATTCTCGACGTCGGTGATGGGTATTTCGGGAAGCTCGAAGATCGGCGCGTCGTTCTCGATGAAATAATCGATCTCTGAGACGTGAACCTTGAAGTCGTTCCCGCCGCACCAGGGCAGGTGGCTGTTGATCTCGCAGATGACGATATCGGCAGGTTCCATGCATTCCTTCCGCGGCAGGAAGGAACCGAAGCACGACTTGTTGACGTAGCCGTCCGCGTCGGGCGGGGTCGCCGAGAACGCCACGATGTTCGGGGCGGCCTTCAGGGCAACCGCGCCGAGGTCCGAGAAGC
>CAZEAH010000337.1:0-4250 GCA_964510075.1 uncultured Leptospirales bacterium
GACTACCTAAAACCGCGAAGAAAGGCAGCTTAACCTATTAATTTAAACTGCTACCAGTTAGGCCGAAACCACATCCACCGCGAATTGAATCCCGCTTACGACCATATACCGGCATGGCAACAGACATATCCCACCGATTTGATCGTTATGTACATCGTGAATGATCCGCATTCAACCGGCATCATGAAGCCGTTAACGAATCAGGTACGCCGGACCGGTCGGAATAAACGCACTTGAAAGGACCTATTCGGAGTTCAGAATCGAAGAAAAAACAAAAGGTCCGACGCGAGCGAAACAACCTACCGCACCGCCTCGACCCTGTTGCGCCCCAGCTCCTTGGCGCGGTATAGCGAGGCGTCCGCCTTCTCGCGGAACGCGGCCAGGTCGGCCGCCGTGTCCGGAAAGGCGCTCACGCCGATGCTCGTGGTGACGGGCGGGAGCCCGGATGCAATGTCCGAGAAGTCCGCGCCCTGCACGGCCGCGCGGATCTCGCCCGCGATCGAAAGCGCCCTGTCCAGATCGGCCTCGGGAAGGAGGATGGAGAACTCGTCGCCTCCGTAGCGCGCGATGATGCCGTGGCTGGAGATAACGCCGCGGATAATGCCCACCACGCGCACGATGACGGCATCGGCCTTCTCGCGGCCCACCGCCGCGTTTATCTCGCGTAAATTGTCCACGTCCATCATAAGGAAGGCGACCGGCTTCCCGTTGCTTTTGGATATTTCGAAGAAGTTCTCCAGGGCGTCCTCGAGAAACGGCCGGTTGTACACGCCGGTGAGCTCGTCGGTGATGACGCGCCGGCTGGCCCGCTCGCCCCACTGCACGACGTCGGCCAGGAACGAGCTTGACGCGCGCAGATTCCGTATGGTGAGGCCCAAAAGCCGTGCGATGAGCGCGACGGCGTCGGCCGGGAGCTCCTCCATGAGCGCCGAAAGCCGCTCCTCGCGAAGCACCAGGAGCCGGCAGGGTTCCGCGGCACGATAGGTGTCGGACGAGGGCCTTCCCGCGAAGAGAGAGACCTCGCCGAAGAAATCGCCCGGCAAACAGTCCCCGTGCGAACGTTCGATGCTTCCCGGAAGAGCGAGCACGCTTTCCACACGCCCTTCGGCCACCACGAAGAGCTCGTTCACCCGTTCGTTCTGCGCGACGATGGTTTCGCCGGGGCCCGCGGTACGCTCCTCGAAGTAGGGCGCGAGGCGCGCCAGCGCATCATCCCCGAAATCTTTGAAGAGCCCCAGTGTGCGCAAACGTTTATCCATGACCCGGTCCTACACCGCCACCCGGCCGCCGCCGGATTCGCGCGCGGCCATCATTTTACGGTGCGCCTCCTCCACCAGCGCGCGGCTTTCGGCGTTTCCGGAGGGATAGAGCGCCACCCCAACGCTCAGGCGCAGGCGCGGCGCGCCGTCGCCGGCGGCGCGGGAGAGGTCGAGCGAGGCGATCGCGGAGCTGATGGAGCGCGCCTTTTCCAGGGCCTCCTCGCGCCCGGCGTCGGCGAGCACAGCGGCAAACTCGTCTCCCCGGTAGCGGACGCCGATATCGTTCTCGCCCAGCTCCGACTGCAAAAATATGGCGATGAGCTTGAGCACGTGGTCGCCGGCCTCGTGGCCGTAGCGGTCGTTGATCTCCTTGAAGTTGTCGGGCTTGATCATAAGGAGCGCCGCGCGGTTTCCCAGGCGCGGGAGAAGCCTGACAAAGTCCTCGCGAAGAAATGTCTCGTTGTAGAGGCCGGTCATTCTGTCGCAGTGGAGCTGGCGGTGCAGGTCCTGCAGCCAGCCCTTTTTCTCGCTCAGGAGCCGCCTGACGCTCCATATGCGCCCGGCCACGATTCCGAGCAGGCGGTAAAGCGTGCGCGCGGCGATGTAGGGATGATCGCGGAGAAGGTCGGCCATCGTGATTCCCACCGCGGGAAAGCGCAGCATGACTGACTCTTCCTCGACGAAGGCGGCGGCGCTCCTGGGAGCGTTTTCCATGAGCTCGAGCTCGCCGAAGGACTCGCCCGGGGCGATCTGCGCGATGTTCACGCTGTCCTCGCTCTCGACGGAGATGATGCCCACGCGCCCGCTCCGGAGCACATAGAGCTCGCGCGCCTCGGCCCCCCTGCTGAAAACGACGACGCCGCGGTCGTAGCGCACCAGCTCGCTGTTTTTCGCGATGATGTCCAGCTCGTATTCGCGCAGGGTTGAAAACAGGTCCACCCTGCGCAAAAGCTCGACTTTTTCCTGATGTACGCCCATTTACTCCTTAACCCGGCGTTCAATATGGCACCGGCCCCGCACGGCCGGCGCGGGGATAGTGTAGCGAAACAACCCGGAGGAGTGCATCCTTTTTTTTGTATACGGACGAAAAAAGCGCCGCCGGAAACCGCCCTCCCGCAGGAGGCATTTCGCTTTGCTTCGAGCTCCCGGGCGCTACCGGTCGCCCGCCTACCCGAACACCAGCGCGCTCACCACATACAGGCTGGCGCACCCGGTAAGCGCAAGCTGCACAAGAGGCGAGAGACCCATGCCGAAGACGAGCGGCATGCGCCGGTGATAGCTCCACATATTGAAACGCACGGCCGCCAGTTCGATAAGCACGGCGCCGGCAAGGCCGCAGGCCGCGACGGTGGCGTAGTCGGCGGTACCGGGATGGTAGATCCACGCGAACCCCCCGGCGCGGGCCGCGTTGACCAGCAGAATGCACGCGATCCAGACCGCGTCGAGGAGCGTGGCGAATCCCGTTATGCGCGGAATAAACCGGTAGATGTCGTTGACGAGCGGCGGCACGTTCCAGTCGTAGAGCATGCTGTGAAGCACCTCCCAGAGGAGGTTGAAAAAGAAGGCGACGGCGACGACGAGGAGCACGGCCTCGGCGGGTGAAAAGCGCATGAAAGACCTCCTGTCCGCTGATGCTTCTAGGGCGCGCGGGGCGCGGCAGGTGGGATGCTAGCACCGGCACCGCCGGGGAGCAAATAATTTTCTGGCAATGAAACATCCGCGGTGATATAAGACAGCCACTCAGCTCTCGTTGAAAGCAGAACCGTGGGAAGGTGGAATATGGGAGTACCGAAGGAAATACACGCAAAGGGCGCGCGGGCGCTCGCGATCATCGTAACGGGAGGTATAATCATGGGATGCTCGGGAAAGCCCCCTTCGACGCTCGGTGTGAGGGACGGCACGCTCGCCCCCTGCCCCTCCTCGCCCAACTGCGTCTCGACGAGGAGCGGCGACCCGCGCCACGCCATAGCGCCGTTCGCCTACACGGGCACGGCCGCGGAGGCCAGGGAGCGCCTCCTCTCCGCGCTCCGGGCCGCGAAACGCTGCAGGGTGGTGACCGCGGACGACACCTACATCCACGCCGAGTTCACCTCTGCCGTCTTCCGCTTCATCGACGACGTGGAGTTCCAGATCGACCCCGACACACGGCTCGTTCATTTCCGTTCGGCCTCGCGCGTCGGGCGCTCGGACCTCGGCGTCAACCGGAAGCGCATGGAAGCCCTGCGCGCATCGTTCGAGCGGAGCGCCGGGCCGGAGGGCCGGTGACGGTAATCGACCTCACGCATCCGATCGCGCCCGGCATGCCAGTATATCCCGGCACCGCGCCGCCTTCCATGGAGCGCGCCACCACGCTGGAGCGCGACGGCTTTCTCGAGCACCGTATCGGAATGCACACCCATACCGGCACGCATATGGACGCGCCGGCGCACATCCTGCCGGGCGGCGCGGCGCTCGATTCGTACCCGGCCGAACGCTTCATGGGGTCCGCGTTTGTTATCGACGCGCTGGGCGGAGCCGTGAGTGTGGAAGATCTGCGCGCGCATGAGGGTCAAATACGTACATCCGACTACATTATCCTGCGCACCGGATGGGCGGTCAAATGGGGCTCCGAAGAGTATTTCCGGGGATTCCCGGTTCTCGATGTCGACGCGGCTGAGTGGCTGTGCGTCACGGGAATTCGAGGATTCGGCGTGGACGCCATATCGGTGGACCCGGTCGGGGATTCCTCGCTTCCGGTGCACCGGGCCCTGCTGGGCTCCGGCATCCTGATCGTCGAGAACCTCGCGAACCTCCGCGTTCTCACGGCGCCGCGATTCACATTCGCCTGCCTTCCCCTAAGGCTGGTAAACGCCGACGGCGCGCCCGCGCGCGCCGTGGCGATAGTTTGAAGGGACCGACGTAGAATCACTCGACGTCCGACGTCCCTGTGCTGAAATGCCACACGGCCGCCAGGGTCACCCCGTAAAAATGGTGGTTCGTGTCGTTCTCAGC
>CAZEAH010000338.1:0-4243 GCA_964510075.1 uncultured Leptospirales bacterium
GGCTGAGCCTGCCGAATCTTAAGCCGTCCATCAGAAGTATATCCATACGCCTGCCGGAATCGATGCTTCAGCGTCTCAAGGTGATAGCGAGCGGGAAGGACATCCCGTATCAGTCCCTTATCAAGGTATATCTCTCCGAAAAAATCAGCGACGAACTATCGCGCCGATAGCGGCCAAACCACACCGCCCCTTCACTCCACGTACACTCTGGGCACGCGCGAACTGATGCCGCACAGCATCTCGTAGGTGATCGTCCCTATTTTATCGCACAGCTCCTCAAGCGGAATGGACGCGCCGTCCATCTCGCCGAAGAGCAGCACGTCGTCGCCGTTGTAGGCGGTGCCGTCGGGCCCGATGTCCACCATGGTCTGGTCCATGCACACCGTTCCGGCCACCGGGTATCGCCGCCCGCGGACGAGGATCTCGGCACGGTTGGAGAGCAGGCGGCTGTAGCCGTCACCATAGCCCACCGGGAGCGTCACCACGCGCGTCTGGCGCTGCGTTATATAGGTGTGGCCGTAGCTGATGCCGGTTCCCGCGGGACAAACTTTAAAGAAGGAAACCTTCGTCTTGAGCGTCATGACGGGGCGAAGCGCCTCGCCGTTGAAGAGCGCGCCGGGGCGGTAGCCCATGGGGTCGTATCCGTAGAGCATGATGCCGGGCCGCACCATGGTATAGTGCGCTTTTTTGAAGTTGATGATGCCGGCCGAGTTGGCCAGATGTACCTGTTCCGGAAGGGTGCCGTTTTTCGCCATGGCCTCCACGATGGCGTCGAAGCGGCCGATCTGCGTCTCCGTAAAGGCGGCGTCGCACTCGGCCTTTGCCAGGTGCGAGAAGACGCCCTTCACCTTCAGGCCGTCGAGCTCGAGCGTCTCGCCGATAAAACGCTCCGCGTTGTACCAGTGCACCCCTATGCGCTCCATGCCGGTGTCGATTTTAAGGTGCACGACGGCCGTTGTGCCCAGGCCCTTGGCCGCGGCGGCTATCGCGCGGCTTTTCTCCGGCGACGAGCTCGTTATCTCGATATCGTGCTCGATGAACTGTGGTATCTGCTCGGAATTGATTGCGCCCATCACTACGATCGGCGCGCGTATGCCGTTTTCGCGCAGAAAGACCGCCTCCTCGAGGTAGGCCACGCCCAGGCAGTCCGCTCCGGCGGCCAGAAGCTCCTTCGATACGCGCACGATGCCGTGCCCGTAGGCGTTCGCTTTCACCATCGCCATGAGTTTCACGTCCGGCCCTATGAGCGAGCGGACGATTCGGTAGTTGTGGATGAGGGCGGAAAGCGAAATCTCGGCCCTGGTGGGCCGGTGCGCGTACGCCTCGTGCGTGAATACCATTTCGGGTTCTTCCTCCGGACCGGTGTACCATAGGGCGGCGGCGGGGAAAAAGACAATAGAAATTTGCCTCGCCGGGTGATATCGCTGACTTCGATCGCAGGTAATGGAAGGCATAGGGGGCCCCGATCCGACTAAAAATACTTTACAAAAAATCAAGCCCATTTTAGCGTAACAGCCGGCTCGCCAGACTGACAGGAAACCTGAAGGCGACGGCTCCATCTGTCGCCTTTTATCGTTCATCTGCACTTCATACGCGGGGTACGCCCCGCATTTCAATAGTGGAGGTCTGTTGGATGCTGAAGGAATATAAAACCGATCAAATTCGCAACGTCGCAATACTCGGACACGGCAGCACAGGTAAATCGACGCTTTTCGACTCCATGCTCCTCATGGGGGGAAAGATCGATAAAATAGGCAATCCCGCAGACGGCACGCTTACCTCGGACTACGACGACGAAGAAAAGGCCAGACAGATATCAATACGCAGCGCGCTCGGTTTCGTCGAGCTCGAAGACGTCAAGATAAACATCATCGACACCCCGGGCATGTCGGACTTCATCGGCGAGGCGCGCGCGGCGCTCCAGGTTGCCGAGACGGCCATACTCGTGGTCGACGCGGTAGACGGCGTGCAGATCGAAACCGAAAAGGCCTGGCGGTATCTCACGGAGAACAACATCCCCCGGATAATCTTTATAAACAAAATGGACAAGGAGCGCGCGAGCTTCAAGAAGACCATCGACAACCTGACGGCGAACCTGGGCGCAAAGGTCGCGCCGCTGTGCATGCCGCTCGGAGAAGGGGCGGACCTCAAGGGCATTGTGGACCTGGTCGACATGAAGGCACTGGTTCCCAAGCCCGACGGAAAGGGGGTGACATCCTCTGACGTTCCGGCGGACCTCAAATCGCCGGCCGAAACCCTGCGCAACGCGCTTCTCGAGCTTGCCGCCGAGGGCGAGGACGCCCTTATCGAAAAGTTCCTCGACGGCGGTGAGCTTACCGTCGAGGAGATACGGCGCGGCATAACGGCCCAGCTGAAGGCCGCCAAACTCCATCCGGTAATCTGCGGCTCTTCGCTCAAATCCATCGGCATACGCAACCTGCTCAACGTCATAAAGGCGTTCGTTCCCGCGCCCGAAACCGGCCGTGAGATCGAAGGACACGGAATGGGCGACAGGGAAGCGGTCAAAAAAGTGCAGTGCACGAGCGACCAGCCCTTCGCCGGGGTGGTCTGGAAGACCTACATCGACCAGTACGCGGGCCGCTTCACCTATCTCAAGGTGGTATCCGGAGAGCTTCTGCCGGACGCCGAGGTGCTCAACTCCACGCGAAACGTCAAGGAGCGCGTGTCGAAGATCTACACCATGATCGGCAACAAGCAGGTCGACATGCCGAAGATTACCTGCGGCGACATAGGCGTGGTGGTAAAGATCGAAAAGACGATCACGCGCGATACCCTCTGCGATCCCAAAAACGCGGTGGTCGTGCCGCTCATCAATCTTCCAAGTCCGGTGTTTTCCTACGCCATCGAGGCCGGGAAAAAGGGCGAGGAGGACAAGATCGGACAGATCCTGGGCCGCATAACCGACGAGAACCCGACCATCACCTACGCGTATAACGCGGAAACCAAGCAGACCGTGCTTTCGGGCATGGGAGAGATGCAGCTGGACATGATTCTGAAAAGCATCAGGGAAAAGAACAAGCTCGATGTCATTACCAGCGAACCGCGCGTGGCGTACCGCGAGACCATCACCAAAAAGGCCGAGGCGCAGTACCGCCACAAGAAGCAGTCGGGCGGGCACGGGCAGTTCGGCGAGGTGTACATCCGCGTCGAGCCGCTTCCCCGCGGCGGCGGATACGAGTTCGTAAACGCCATCGTCGGCGGCGTCATCCCCAAACAGTACATCCCGGGCTGTGAAAAGGGATTCAAGGAGGGAATGGAGGAGGGCGTGCTCGCCAAGTTCCCGGTGGTGGACATAAAGGTGGAGCTCTATTTCGGTTCCTATCATGACGTGGATTCATCCGAAATGTCGTTCAAGATCGCCGGACGCCAGGCGCTCAAGAAGGGCATGGAGGCCGCCGGCCCCATCCTTCTCGAGCCGATTATGGAGGTGGACGTCTACGTGGACAAGGAGTTCATGGGCGACATCCTCAACGATATCAACGGACGGCGCGGCCGCGTGCTCGGCATGGGTGCGAAGGACGAGAACGACAGCGGAGGAATCTCCGTGGTGAAGGCCAACGTTCCGCTGGCCGAGATGCTGCGCTATTCGATCGACCTTCGAGCCATGACCAGCGGCAAGGCCACCTTCGAGATGAAGTTCTCGCACTACGACCCGATATCCGGGAAGATCGCCGAAAAGGTCATCGAGGAGCGTAAAAAACTGCTTGAAGACGAGGCGAACAAGTAATAGGAATTCAGCATCGGACATACGTGAAAGCCACCACTACGGTGGCTTTCTTTTTCGGACCGGTCCGGGCGGGCCGGGCCTTCCCCGTTCCGGAACGGTTCCGGATTCCCGGGAAGATCGTAACCAAACGCGCCGGCGGCGCTCAGGTAGAGTATGAGGAATGTTCCGCATGCACGGTAACGACGAAAAGATGGAAAAAGGGATCGAAATACGCTTCTCGCTTTTCGTGCTCGTTTCGTTTTTCCTGCACGCGGTTGCAATGACGGCGCTCGTGCTTCCCGATTTCGCGTCCATCGCGGCGAAGCGTTCGGCGGAGCGGAGGCTTTTCGGGGGCCGCGACGTCATCGTAAACATCAATGAGGACGAGCGGAAGGTAGTGACGAAATCGACGCTCCTGTCGGAGAAGGATTCGGCCGCCAGGGGCTATCTAAGCCGCGAGAAGGGTGACCACTGGCTCAACAATTCGCTCGATTTCCGCCTTCGAAAGGGCAAGGC
>CAZEAH010000339.1:0-1663 GCA_964510075.1 uncultured Leptospirales bacterium
CCCTGAGGGTCATACTGAAAAGCGCCGGCTACCGGATCAAGGGCGTCCTTATCGCCCCGGGCATAAAAAAACAAATCACGGTGCCTGAACCACTGCTTGAAAAAGCGCGCCGCATGGGCCGCGCGCTGTAGCTTACCGAATCTCTTCCCATTCGATTTCGGCCACCGCCACCTCGCCCGAAGTGATGGTCGCGACCCAGGGCCATCCCGCAGAGGTGATGTACCATCTCCCTTCGGCCTGGACATACTCCGGAGCGTGGGCGAGAAGACGCGCGACGAGCGAGGAAGGCCGCTTCAGGCCGCGATATACCCCGAAGGAATAGGGGTTCGGGCTCTGCATCACGAGCGTATCGTTATACGACTCCCTTCCCGGCCAGATTTTCAGCGTGAGCAGAAGCGGGTGCCAGAAAAACGAGCCGTTGTTGTAGGTGAAGGAGAGATAATAACGGTCGCGGTAGCGCATGACGAACGGTGACTCGGTGGATGCCTGCGCCCCCGCGCGCTCGGCGCCGTACGCCGTTCTGAGGGCCGGGCGGATATACTGCCAGTGCCTGAGGTCGAACGACTGATATATGTCCACCGACGAGTAATACCCGTCGCGCGCGGTGGCGTACATCAGCCACTGCCCGTCGGAAACTTTGAGTACCATCGGGTCGCGGAACTGCGGATTGCGCGGAAGGAAGGTGAGGGCGGGTTCTTCCTTCCAGACGCGCCCGTCGTCGCTCACGGCGCAGTAGGCCCGATGGGGCGAGTACCACATATAATAGCGGTCATGCCGGACGACGTGCGGGGCCCACGCGAGCCGCCCGTAATCGGCGACGGGCTCCTCTTCCGTCATCATCTCCCCTTCGCGCGGCGGGAATTCGCGCGATGACGCGTGCGCGAAATATTTCTCCTTCGAGTAGTCGCCCGTACCGAACGCCGTGATCCCGACCAGGCGCCACACTCCCTCGCGGTCCCGGAAGACGGCGTGGTCGTTCACGTAATCGCCGGTGCGCGCGGGCCTGAAGAGAGGACGCCACGGCGTGCGTATGCGCGGAGCGTACACGGGGCCCGCGCCGCGGTCATCCGAGCGCAGCACCACCCTGGCGTCGAACGATCCGTTGTCAGAGCGAACACGGAGCGCATACGCGCGACCGGGTTCGACATCCTCGACGAGATAGCTCCCGTAACGGGTTTCCCCCAGGAGCGTTTCTCTTTCCTCATGCTCCAGGTAGACGCGGTACGATTCCCGCTCGGGATGCGCGATCCAGCCCAGATGGATCCAGCCCGGTCCGCTCGCGCTCTTAAGGCCTACCGTTCGCTGAAAGTCCCGAATCCTGTCGCGCGGTATCGAGGAATAAAAATCGGTCTTTGCCGGGAGATCGATGATCATGCGTACCGCGGTTTCCATTACGAACAAGAGGGCGACTGCCCCCACCACCGCCGAGAGCAGAATCTTGTAATACGAGCGTCGGCCCGCCGTCTTCATACCGGTGCACCTCCTGCCGTCGGATGACGGCACTACAGCCTAGCCCGAAATCCGCGCTTGTAAAGCATTATTGACGACAGCGCCTCCCGGGACGCCGCCCGATTCGGTCTGCGGCGGACCCGTTCACCGGCGGGTCCGATGGTCCGCCCGCACCTCCAAGGGCGAGGGCGATCACATCGGCGTACCGCAGAAA
>CAZEAH010000339.1:1673-4243 GCA_964510075.1 uncultured Leptospirales bacterium
CACGGCCCCGGCGGCGCACAGAAGCCCGCCCGCCGTCATCGTTACCGGCGCCCCCGCGCGATCGGCGACGGCTCCGGCCAGGAGGTTTCCGAAGGGGGCGAAGCCCATCATCGACATGGAGAAAAAACTCATAACACGGCCGCGCTTGTCGTCGTCGACTATGGACTGCAGTACGGTGTTGCAGGACGCCATCGCCGAAATCATGCCGAACCCGGTAAGGAAAAACAGCGGGACCGCCGGAAGCACGGAGCGGACGAAGGAGACCGCGACGAGCGAAAGGCTGAATACAAGCGCCGAGCGGCCGATATGCCCTCCGAGCCCCTCGGGGCTTCTGCGCGTGGCGAGCATGAGCGCGCCGGTAAAGGCGCCCATTCCCGCCGCGCCCATCAGGAACCCCAGGGTGTCGGGGCCGCCGCCGAGCACATCCGAGGTGAACACCGGCATGAGGACGATATAGGGAAGTCCCACGAGACTGATAAGCGCCATGAGCAACAGAATGATGCGGATGGGCGCGGAGCGAACGACGTAGCCGAAACCTTCTTTTAAACGTTCGAGCACGGACCGGTCGCCGTTATCGCGCTTCCCCGGGGAGATGCGCATCGCGAGAAGCGCCGCGATGACCGCAAGAAAACTCGCGGCATTGATGAGAAAGCACCAGCCCTCGCCGGTGAGCGCGATCACCACCCCGGCGATCGACGGACCGATCATACGCGTGCCGTTGAAGAGCGCCGAATTGAGGGCGATCGCGTTGGCGAGCCCTTCGCGGTCTCCCACCAGCTCGATGATGAACGACTGGCGCACCGGCATTTCGGTGGCGTTAACGATCCCGAGCATGAGGCTGAGGACCACCAGGTGCCAGACCGCAACAAGGCCCGCAAGCGTAAGAAAGGCCAGAATGGAGGCATGGAGCATCGCCAGCACCTGCATGATGACCAGTATGCGATGGCGGCTGAAACGGTCGGCGAGCACGCCCGCGAAGGGAGTGACCAGAAGATGCGCGATCTGCCCGGAAAAGCTCACCACCCCGAGGAGCAGGGCCGAACCGCTGAGCCGGTAGACCAGCCAGCTCATGGCGATCTGCTGCATCCAGGCCCCTGTGAGGGAAATCGCCTGACCCGCGAAGTACATCCGGTAATTCCGATGCCTGAAGGCGCGCAGGGTATCGCGCAGGCGTCCCGACAGTGCCGTCGCGGAGGGCGGGACCGTTTCCCCTTCCGATGGAATATTCCGGTATAGTATCCTGTTCCGCATGTCGTTCATTTCCGGAGTACGGCATATGGGGCCCGCGCCCGATTTTGCAATAACAATTATTTTTTTCGCCTCCAACGACGTTCCGGCCGCATTACTCCCCATGCGTTGCACGCCGTCGACGGTTCCGCGGATCCCGTGGTCGGGAACTACTCACCGCTATTGACGAAATGTATGTATAGCAATATTAATATATTAATAAATATATAATTGACTATATAAATATTACTTGCTAAAGTCCACAACGATGGGAGTGCGTCCGCTTCCCAGACCGGACGTCTTCATACGTGCCGTCAGGGAGGCGGCGGTCCTCCGGCACATATATGAATACCCTGCGCAAGGAGGTCCTTATGGAAAAAATATGGCATAAATGGTATGATACACAGGTACCCCATTCGATGTATTATCCGCCTTGCCCGCTCAAGGATTTTTTCAATTATCACGCCGCACGGACGCCCGACAAACCCTATCTCATCATTAACGACATCACCCTCACCTACGCGCAGAGCAACGCGCTTGCCCGGCGCTTCGCCAACGCCCTTCTGGACATGGGCGTCAGAAAGGGCGACCGGCTGGCGCTCATGGCGCCCAACGTGCCGCAGTACGTCATCGCGCTCCAGGCCTGCTTTAAAATCGGCGTCATCGTGGTGCCGGTCAACCCGCTGGCCACGCCGCCCGAAATAACGCACCAGCTCAACGACAGCGGAGCGGAAAGCATGGTGGTGATGGCGGTATTCGCCGGGGGCCCGGTCGGCATACTCAAGGCCAACACCTCGCCGCTTAAACGTCTGATCGCCTTCCAGGTGAAGAGCATGCCGGTCGAGGTCGAGAAGGCCGACGGCGTGTACGATTACGACGCGCTTATCGGCTCGGCGCGGGACACCGAACCCGACGTCGGAGTCGCCTGGCACGACACGGCCCTCTTGCAGTATACGGGAGGAACCACCGGTGTTTCGAAGGGATGCAGGCTCTCCAACTACAACCTCGTATCCATCGCCTATCAGGACGTAGGCTGGTTTGCGCCGTTGTTCAAACCTGGAGAACTGCGTACGCTCGCGGCGATTCCCGTGTACCACATCTTCGGGTTCAACTGCAACGTCAACGTCAACCTCGCGAACGGAGGCACCGTCATTTTAGTGCCCCAGCCCACGCCAGATAACATACTCGATGCCATCAACAAGCACGAGCCGAATTTCTTCGCCGCGGTGCCCACCATGATCATCGGGCTCAACCAGCACCCCGACACGCCGAAATCCAAGATCCGCTCGATCCGCGGAATGATCTCCGGCTCTTCGCCGCTGGCCGTCGAGGCAATGAAGACC
>CAZEAH010000340.1:0-4219 GCA_964510075.1 uncultured Leptospirales bacterium
GAGAAGAACCCGGCGGCAAGAATATCGATCACCGTAAGACGAAGACGGGCGGAACCGCCGCGGCGGACGAGCATGATGAGCCCGGAAAGGACTACCGCGAACACCACGCAGTGGATAAGAAACCAAGTCCCGCTGAAGACGGGTATGGAACGTATCCTTAAAAGAGGAAGCGCAAGGAACAGCAGAAAGGCCACCATGCCGTGGCCCTTCGTATACTCCTTTGCGCGCCCCACAATGACGGTGGATACTGCATCGAGGATTCTGCGTGCCATCGCGATGCGGATCTCCCTGCGGCCGCGGACTACTTGGAGTTCCGCTTCACCATGAAGATATAATGCTTTATATACGGCTGGAGGCTTTCGTGGAAGCTCCCCGCCTCGACATCTCCCGGGTTTTTGAGCACGGAATCGAGACTCGCCTTGGTGATCTCCTCGGCGCTTGTGTCTATGAGCGTTTTAAAGCGTTTCACAACTTCCTTGTCAACGGCATCATGGACGAGCCTGTTCATCTCGGAGCAGAGTTTGAGAAGGTTGTTCTTCCTGCGCGGCTTGCCCGACTTCGCCTTCGGTTTTGCCTTTTCCCTGTCCGCGACCGGTCTTGCCTTGGCGGTCGCGGATTTCTTTTTCTGAGCCATTCGTCGGCATCCCCCCAAATCGAATATCCGGCGATACTAAAAGCGGCACCGGTTGTTGTAAACACAAATTTTATGTCGCAATGGCGGATGTTATGTCCGCTCCCTGATGCATTCCCGTACTGTCGATACATTGTAACGACGCGCCCTGCGGGGAGCGCCTCTTTCACCTCACACGCCGACGACCCGCTTGCGGGGTCTGTACGGTGAGGCTCTATATGATATTCATGATAGCATACGCGGGAAAATAGTCAACAATGGGTGCGATTTTTCCCGGTATTTATTTCTTCCGAAAAAATCACTTAAAAGCCGGACGCGCCCGGGCGGTTCGCTTTTTTCTTATAAAAAACGGGGGAAACTCCGAAACTCAAAGTGAAGGATCATTCACGATTTAGACGGGAGACCTGTCATGAAATGCTGTAAGTGCGGTACCGATGTCAACCAGCTCAATCACTATTATGTTCCGTGCGGCAACGGGTCGGAGGGAAAGCGCTACTGTATACGGTGCGCGCGGGAAGAACGGATAATCACCCTTGTTTGAGACTGCGGCGACTCAGCAAAAAGCCGAAACAAGAAGCTTCGCGGTTTCCCCGGCGCCCGGGGGCACGCTGCTCCCCGAGATGACCGCATAGGGCAGGATTTCCCGCGTCGTCTCCGGCGGCAGGGCCCTGTCCCCCGTCAGCCGCGCGCACAGCGAAGCGACGGAACGTACCGTTTCCCCGGCCCTTTCTTCATTGAAAATATATTCCCCGTCCGCGCCGTACACCGGGCTCACCGCCTGCAGCACCCGCGCGACGCCGTCGCATTCCGCGTATGCCTGGATAAAGTTGCCGGGGCCGTCCGCGTCGAGCACCTCGACGATGCCGATTGCCGATTCCGGCAGGCCGGTCAGTCCGGCGAGCATTCCCCTCTGCGTGAGGGCCACATCCGTCGGCATCTTCGCTATATACACGCGCGCGCCGCGCACGGCGACATCACGATATTCGAACTCCGGCAACACTCCGCCGGCCTCTTCCGGATACGCGCGCGCCTCGACGAGCCCGCCGCCCGAACCGTAAAAACCGAAGCGCTTGAGCGAAAGGTGAAGATAAAAGCCCATGCGCTCGAGCAAATCGAAGAGCGACAGATTGACGAAATCGGTCGTATACGAAAGGTCCGTGTGCGTAACGCCGCCCACGGACAGCGCGGTGCGGTATTTCAGGCGGGTGAGCGGAGGCAGAAGCAGGAGCACGAGCTCGAGCGCGGAGGAAAAGGCGCCGGTTTCCAGCGCGTAAGCTCCGTGCCGGAGCGCGGCGGGACGGAAGAGCAGGTCCTCGCCGTCCGCCAGGAACGAGCCGGCCGACATCACTCCGAGCGCGTTTTCCCAGTCGGCCAGCAGGGCGGCGAAGGCCGCGTTTTCGCGCGCGAAGCGGAACCCGCCGGCCAGTCTGAACGATTTCCCGGTGGCAAGCGAAAGCGATATCGCGTGACGCACCGCGACGCGGTCGATTTCGGGCAGAGAGAGCCCGATCATTTTATGTACGGCCTGAGGACCTCGGGCACCTCAATCCGGCCGTCGGCGGTCTGGTAATTTTCCATCACCGCGGCAAGGGTCCTTCCCGCGGCAAGGCCCGAACCGTTAAGCGTGTGGAGAAAGGCCGGCTTTTCGCCCTTCGCACGCCGGTAGCGTATGCGCGCGCGGCGCGCCTGGTAGTCCAGAAAGTTGGAGCATGACGAGATCTCCACGTACCGGTCGAGCCCGGGCATCCACACCTCGATGTCGTAGGTCTTGGTTGAGGCGGCGGATGTATCGGCCGAACAGAGCAGCATCACACGGTAATGCAGCCCGAGGCGCTTCAGCACTTCCTCGGCGTTGGCAGTGAGCTTTTCGAGCTCGTCGAAAGACGTCTCGGGCTCTACGAACTTAACAAGCTCGACCTTCTGGAACTGGTGGACGCGGATAAGGCCGCGCGTGTCCCTTCCGGCGCTTCCGGCCTCGCGGCGGAAACAGGCCGACTGCATGGTTACGTACAGCGGAAGATCCTCCTTTTCGAGGATCTCGTCGCGGTAGAGGTTGGTCAGCGGGACCTCCGCCGTAGGGATGAGGGAGAGGCCGTCGCGCTCTATGCGGTAGTACTCGTCCCTGAACTTGGGGTACTGCCCCGTACCGATCATGCTGTCATCGTTGACCACAAAGGGCGCGAAGGTTTCGCTGTAGCCGTGCTCGGTCGTGTGCAGGTCGAGCATGAAGTTGATGATGGCACGCTCGAGCTTCGCCGCGAGGTCGCGATATACGTAGAAGCGCGTGCCGGAAAGCTTCACGCCGCGCTCGAAGTCCAGTATGCCCAGCTCGGTCCCCAGGTCGTAATGGGCCTTCGGCCGGAAATCGAACACCGGTTTTTCGCCCCATGTACGCACCACCACGTTGTCGTTCTCGTCGCGCCCCACGGGAACGGTTTCCGAGAGGACGTTCGGCAGCGAGAGCATGAGCTCATTGAAGGCCGCGTCCAGCCGCTCCGCCGCGGCCTCGAGATCCCTGATGCCGTCGTTGACGCCGCTCATCTCCGCCATGAGCTCCGATGCGTCCCCTCCCCCGGACTTCAGTTTTCCGATCTGCTTCGAGACGCGATTGCGCTTTTCGCGCAGTTCGTCCGCTTTCGCGATGACCGATCGCCGTTCCTCGTCGATCCGCCTTAGCTCGTCCAGATCGACGGCGGATTCCATGTTGCGTTTTTTCAGCATAGCGCGGATTCCTTCGAGGTCTTCGCGCACCAGTTTCGGGTCTATCATCCGGGGGCTCCGTGTATTATTGGGTTTCGGGATGGGTAGCCTATACCCGCGCCGCGGATTGTCAAGAAAGATGCGCATGGAAAGTAATTGCGCGGCGCAACATTATGCGCTTAACTGTTACATACTTCAAACAGCGGCGATCATGGTGCCTGAGTCCGGGGAGCTTCGCATCCCGGCCATATCGATGGCGTGCCCGACCGTTTAGAACGAGGAAGACAGACATGGAAAACGCACACGAAAAACCGGAACACGGGGAACACTACGATATCATTATAATCGGAGGGGGGCCGGGCGGTCTTTCGGCGGCTCTGTATGCGGCGCGCGCGAAGATGAAGACGCTTGTGTTTGACAAAAACCCCGCCGCAGGCGCCCTGGGCTCGGCTGACCGCATTGCCAATTATCCGGGAATTCCCGGCAGCATAAGCGGCGCGGAACTCCTGGAACGCATGCGTTCCCAGGCTGAATCCTTCGGCGCGGAGATCAGGCAGGAGCAGGTGTACGGCGTCGACTTCACGACGCGGCCCTTCCAGGTGTTCACCTCCGGCGAAACGGCCCGCTCCGGGGCCGTAATCCTCGCCACGGGCTCCATGGGACGCTCGGCATCGCTTCCGGGCGAGGCCGAGCTTACCGGCCGCGGAGTGAGCTACTGCGCCACCTGCGACGCGGCCTTTTACCAGGACAGGGACGTGGCCATAGCGGGGGCGACCGCGGAGATCATCGACGAGATCGAGGCGCTCGCGCGGTTCGCTCGTCGGATCTATCTCATCACGCGCGAGAAGGAACTCCCCGCCGAGCACGCGGCCTTCATCTCCTCGAACC
>CAZEAH010000341.1:0-4198 GCA_964510075.1 uncultured Leptospirales bacterium
GCACCAATGAGCGTATATCGGTTTCGAACTATGAGCAGGCGGTCAAATTCTTTATCCAGCTGATTAAAAACACGGGAAGCCGAGGAATCGCACACCCCTGAGGAAATACAGTGAAACGGCTCGTTGAACGGTGGAAAACAGGGACGGCGGAACTGAGGACCGACGCGCTTATCCTTTACTATGCATACCGCGATCCGCGAACGCCGCGCCTGGCGCGCATCATCGCGATCTGTGTCGCGGCATACGCGTTCAGTCCCATTGACCTCATTCCCGACTTCATCCCCGTCCTCGGCCATCTTGACGACATGGTGCTGGTTCCGCTCGGCATACTCATCGCCGTTCGTCTGGTCCCCGAACGGGTCCTCCTCGAGTGCCGCATGCGCGCGCGGGAGACCCTTTCGGAAAGACCACGGCTCCTCGGGGCCGCGCCTGTCATCATCACCCTCTGGGTCGCGCTTCTTACGGCCGCGGTGTACATCCTTTACACTCAGGTTATCGCCGCCGGGATTTCCGGTTAAAAGTTGGTTGACGCATTCACGGCGACGGCCGTACAAGCAGGAAAGTCCCGGCGGTTCGCCCGCCGAAGAATTAGGATCACGAGGTTGCACATGTCCGCGCGCAGAGCACGCTTTTTAACGGTCATCATCACCGCCTCACTCATCGGGACGTCATGCGGCGATTCAGGGCGCCACGACAGGTCCCGCGCACGGAAGGTGTCCGAGTACGCCGTCGTGGTGAGCGACAATACGGCCCTTCGAATCGATCCCATGATTTACTCCGCCCGCATCACGCTCATGCGCAAGGGAACGCGGCTGGAGGTCCTCGACCAGTCCAGGGAAAAAAGCTGGGTGGGCAAAGACCACAGCTACTGGTACAAGGTGCGGCTTGAAAACGGCCTCGGGGGATGGGTGTACGGTTCGACAATACGCATCTTCAAGGAATCGCAGTCCGGCTCGATCGACGGCTACGTATCGAACCTCCGTGAGCACGAACAGGAAACCCTGCGCAAAAACCTTTCGGGCAAGTGGTGGAGCGTAAACAGAAACGGCGACTTCACCAACCTCTGTGTCGAGATATACGAAAACGGTAAGTACAAGTCGTACGCGCGGGGGGGCAGGGAGATCGAAGGCGAATACAATTTTAATTTCAACGATGAGACGATCGTCTTCCTGAACGGCACCTCCTTCGGCCAGAATTTAAAGTATATAAACCGCGGCAATATGTACCACCTCGAAGCGAAGGAAGGGAAATACGAGATACGCTTCAGGAAGATCACCGAGGGTATGGCGGAACCGCCCGCCGACGAGGAAGCCGTTCCCGAGAACCCACAGCCGCCGAAGGAGGAAGATGCCAAGGCTTCGAATTAACCGCTTCCTCGCCGACTGCGGCCTCGGTTCCAGGCGCAGGGTCGAGCAGCTGGTGGCCGAAGGCCGCATACGGGTGAACGACCAGGTAACCGCCGACCTTTCGAGGATTATCGACACGGACTCAGATGACGTTCGCCTGGACGGGCGGCCTCTGGTTCGGGAGACGCGTCTGTTCTATCTCATGCTCAACAAGCCCAAAGGATACATCACCACCGCGGAGGACGTGCAGAACCGCGCGATTGTCCTCGATCTCATCCCCGGCCACTTCCGGGAGAAGGGCGTTATGCCCGTGGGCAGGCTGGACCGCGACACCGAGGGACTGCTGCTGTTCACCAACGACGGCGACCTCGCCTTCAGGCTTACCCACCCGCGGTACGAAATACCAAAGGAGTACATCATCGATCTCGACCGCCCGCTTGCGGACCGCGATCGGGCACGCCTCGAAAAGGGGGTCCGCCTGAAGGAGTTCAAAACCAATCCGGCACGCGTATTCCCCGTTTCCGAATCGGGCGACACCATCAAACTTATCATCACCGAAGGGAAAAAACGCCAGATTCGCGTGACCATGGCAACGCTCGGCTACAAGGT
Source organism: uncultured Leptospirales bacterium (assembly GCA_964510075.1). Taxonomy (GTDB): domain Bacteria; phylum Spirochaetota; class UBA4802; order UBA4802; family UBA5368; genus MVZN01. The sequence continues at coordinate 1,956 of CAZEAH010000341.1, forward strand.
CAAACGTCTGCGCCGCGTCGCACTGGGCCCCGTCCGCCTGACGGGTGTGAACACCCGTTCGTATCGGGCGCTACGTCCCGCCGAGGTGAAGGCGCTCAGAAAGGCCGTCGGGCTGCCGGGCGATCCCGACAAATTTTCCTTAAAATAATCCTCCCAACCGGTCGAAAAGTACAGTAAAGACGCCGAGAAAAGCGGGGTTTCCATGCCTTCCCCGCGCGCGGTCGTGCCGGCGGGAACCATTGTCCGGTCTTCCGGCTCCCGTCGCGGCCCCGGGCAAAAACGGCGACATCTGTAGGGCCGTGGCGGCGCCGGTTCCGCCGACCCGTAATTCATCACTCAGGGAACGAACAGCATGCAAAACATGGATTTTTACAGCCGGAACAGCGCCCGCAGCCATCCGTATCATCTCGACACAACCGATCCCGAATATTTCGCGCGCATGAGCGACATGAAACACCGCGAGAACGAGCGTATCAGGAAGAAGGCCACAGGCCTCATGTCCTTCGTCATCGCGCTCTGCATCATTTCGTTTACAACCGGACTCGTAATCGGCATAAAATTCGCCGGAGGTCCGCACAAGGAAATAGTCGATGAATCCACACGGAAGGCCATGTCGAGTACATTCAGGAAAGTATCGGGCCTTCTTAACGAAAGCGCCGTAGCGGAAGTGCGCAGCGATGACAAAACCGGCAAACCAGCAAGCGAAGTGTTCCCCAGGGCCGAATACCCCTTTGTGATACCGGTGGGCAGGGATCTCAGCAAGGAAAAATCCCAGGAGATCGCCGGATTCCTGAGTTCGAACGGGCATACGGTGATACTGTCGAAAAGCGGCAACGGCTATCGACTTTTCGCCGGCCCCTTCAGGACCAAAGAGGAAGCGGAAATATCCTTGAAAAAAATAACCGGCTATTCTAACAAGGCATGGTTTCAGAACGCCCAGATAGTACAACGATGACATGCAAGCAGAAATCAGAGAGGCCGGTCCCTCGGATGTAGAGTCCATATTCAGCCTGCTCGCCCCGTACTCACTAGAAAACATCATCCTCGAGCGAAGCCAAGAGGACATAGCGAACTCTATTGACAAATTCCTTGTCGCCGCTTATGATACCGGCATAGTCGGCACGGTGTCCCATTATGACTACGGACCGATGCTTAAAGAGGTCCGTTCGCTCGCGGTCAAAAAGGGACTGGGCGGAAAGGGTATAGGATCAGAGCTCGTTCGCACGCTTCTCGCCGCCTTGCACGGAAAATTTCCGGGGGCCAAGATTTTCGTTCTTACCTACTCCCCCGGATTTTTCATCCGACTCGGTTTCGTTGAGGTGGCAAAAGAAAGCCTGCCGGAAAAGATCTGGAAGGACTGCGACCACTGCAAGAACAGGGACAATTGCGGCGAGACCGCTCTGGTATTTGTTCAGAACGGAAACACATGATATGAAAAAATCCATCGATAAACGGACCTATGACAGGATCAAAACGCCGAAATTTGTCGTCGAATACAAGATAAAGGGGCGCGATCCAGTCTACCAGGTCGAGCTGATAAACCTGGGCGCGGGTGGAATGTGCTTTCTCCGAAACTCCATTCTGACCAGAGACGACCAGCTCCTTATAAAGTTCCCCTTCAAGACGAGAAAGGTTATCCTGAACGGCCAGATTGTAAGGATTGACGGGCGCGAGGTCGCGGTCCGGTTCGATAACGGCGAAGATGAAATTAAAACCTTTGTCGACACCTTCAATGAGGAATACCCGGTGCTTTCGAGGAATGCCGCCGGTAAGACCGGCATGCTTAGGATGCCCGGAGACATTCCCCAAAACTCAGACGAAGACGATATGAAAAACATATTCAACATCGACTGAATCCTCACACGCCGCGGGACGCCCGCCTATCTCCCGCCGGCCGTGGATTAACGTTCGACAAACGAAAGGCGGAAACTGCTTATTACTTTTTCCATGCCGGGTCCGTAGGACTCCATTCCGGTCCTGGCGGAAATAATCCTGACGCAATACCCGTATCGCCCGCTAAAAAAAAACGCCTCATACCCGGCGTAAAGCGTATCGTCATCAAAACGCGCCAGCTGCATTGTAGGGGCCGACCGGACCGGAGTGCGCCTGAAGCTGTCGGCGCCCAGATTCCGCGCCCAATTTTTCTTAAGCACATCCATTGTGCGTATATCATAGGGAAAGCTCTCGCCGTCGATTGCGACAAGCGCGTCGAATGCGTCGGCGTGCGGTTCAGCGGTATCACC
>CAZEAH010000342.1:0-4194 GCA_964510075.1 uncultured Leptospirales bacterium
TTTCCAGTCCACCAGAAAGCGCGAAAGCCAGCGGATGGAGGCGATGTCCAGATAGTTGGTGGGCTCGTCGAGCAGCAGGAGGTCCGGGGCCGCAAGAAGCGCCTTGGCAAGGTTGAGGCGCACCTGAAAGCCCCCGGAAAGAGCCGCGGGCGCGCGGTGCATATCGTCCGCGCCGAAACCGAGGCCGGACAGCACCTTCTCGGCGCGCCAGCGGTCCGCCCGCTCGTCTTCCGGAAGCCCCAGGCAGGCCTCGTCGACCGCCGAGGCGCCGACGAACGCAAGGTGCTGGCTTACGTGTCCTATGGTGTAATTTTTCGGCACGGCTATGACGCCCGAGTCGGGGTGCTCCTCTCCTATAATCAGGCGAAAGAGCGTGGTCTTGCCGTGGCCGTTCCGCCCCGTAAGCCCCACGCGCTCGCGGGGATTGATCGAAAAGCTCACCCCGTCGAACAGGACGACGGAGCCGTATGATTTGCTCAGGTTTTCAACGCGAAGCATGGCACTCCGGGAAAGAGTGAGGGTCCGGCCGCGGCGGCATCCCCTCAATCGAAAATAATGGTCTTGTTTCCGTTAACGAAAATTTTGTCCTCGAACGCGAGCGCGAGCGCGCGCGCCAGCACCACCTTCTCGACATCGCGCCCGGCCTGGCGCATGTCCTCGACGCCGAACGTGTGGTCGACGGGAATGACGCTCTGGGCGATGATGGGCCCCTCGTCCAGGCTGTGGTTCACGAAATGCGCGGTCGCCCCGATAATCTTCACTCCGCGTTCGTAGGCCTGCCGGTAGGGGCTCGCGCCGATGAAAGCCGGGAGAAAGGAGTGGTGGATGTTGATGATGCGGTTCGGGAAACGGTCGACGAAATCGTGACTGAGTATGCGCATGTATTTTGCCAGCACGATGTACTCCGGCCCGTGAAGGTCGATCACCTTCAGAACGGCGTCCTCGTGCTCCTCGCGGCTCACGCCCTCGTGCGAAACGCAGTGAAACGGTATGTCGAACTTCTCCACCAGATCGCCGAGGTCGCCGTGATTGCTCACAACGGCGAGCACGCGCGCGTTCAGCTCGCCGTACCGATGGCGGAGCAGCAAGTCGCCAAGGCAGTGGTGCTCTCTGGTCGCCATTATGACGATGTCCTTGCGGCGCTTTTCCGAAAGCGAGATCCGCGTGTCCTCGGGAAGCGAGGCGTGCAGCTCGCCCAGCACGGCCTCGCGGTCGAACTCGCCGGCGAACTCCGTGCGCATGAAGAAATGGAGCGTCTCCCGGTCGACGAACTCGTGGGTGCTCGTTATATTGAGTCCGCCGCGGAACAGCACACCGGTGATGGCGTGCACCAGCCCCTTGCGGTCGGCGCAGTCGATGCGAAGGATGTGCGTTCTGTTCATGGGCCGTAGTACCGGCACCGTTGTTACAGCGCCGTCCCGTTTCGTCAAGCGAAAAGACGTTCCGCGGGCCCTTCCTACGGCAGGCACTCTATGGTGATGGTGGTACCGCGGTAGCTTTCAACCGACAGATTTCCCTTCAACTGATCGCGGACGAGGTTGCGGATTACCTTGAATCCCATGCTGTCCGTCTTATCGATCTCCATGCCGCGGGGTAGCCCGATCCCGTTGTCACGCACGACCATACGTACCGCGCCCTCCGCTAAGACCATTACGTTTACCGTGATCTCACCGTTCTCAACGCCCTCGAACGCGGATTTGTACGCGTTCGAGACGATTTCGTTGACGACCAGGGCGAAGGGGACGGCCTTTTCAATCGTCAGAAACAGGTGGAACTCCCCCACCGAAGCGCGCACCTCCGGGCGGTTATACAGGCGCGAAAGATATGTCATGATCTCGAGCACGCAGTTGTGCATGTCGACGCGGTCAAAGCGTTCGCTGCGGTAGAGAAAGTTGTGGATGATGGCCATCGTGTAGATCTTCGAGCGCACGTCCTCGATCAGGCCGACCGACCGCGGATCAGTCAGGCGCATCGACGCCATGTCGAGCAGGCTGGAGATTATCTGGAGGTTGTTCTTCACGCGGTGATGTATCTCGTCAAGCAATACCACCTTTTCCCTGAGAGAGGCCGCCATCCTCGACTCGGCCTCCTTGCGCTTTCCGATATCGCGTACGATCGCCTGCACGGCGTGGGGCGCGCCGTTTCTCATGATGACCGAGCTGTGCATCTCGGCCCAGAAGGCGGCGCCGCCCGGGCGGATTATGCGCAGTTCCGCGGCCTCCCTGGGCATGTGCGTTAAACGGAGCTCACTGGTAATGGACCGGACCAGCGGGAGGTGTTCGGGATCGATGATCCCGAAGAAATCCGCGCCGACCAGGCCCTCGCGCGGCACCCCGAGCAAGTTCTGGGCGACAACGTTCGCGTCGATGATGACGCCGTCGAAATCGTGCAGAAACACCGCGTCGAACGACCGGTCGAAAAGCGCCCTATAGCGCTCGTTGCTGTCGCGAAGAGCGGTCGACTCGTTGACGCGCTCGGTGACGTCCGTAAGCACCCCGCGCAATCCCCTCGAGCGCCCCCGGCCGCCGACCATGCTCGCCCGCATGCGGACCCATCGGCGGGAGCCGTCGGACGTCCGCGCGACGAGCTCCATGGTGAGGTCGGTCGGCCCTCCGGAAATACCGGCCTCGAAAATTGCGCGCAAATCGAGATCGTCGAAAAAATCAGCCAGCGGTCTGCCGGTCGCCGTCGACGGATCGGCGCCGAAGATGGTCCCGAAGGCCGGGCTGACATAGGTGATGACGCCGGTTTCATCGGTGGAGAATATCACGTCGTGGATGCTCTCCACAAGGTCGCGGTATTTTTCCTCGCTCGCACGAAGGCGCGTCTCGAGCTCGCGGCGCTGCAGGGCGGTTTCGAGGGTGTAGTACAGTTCCACGTCCTTGATGGGCTTGAGGATGAAGCCGAAGGGCTCGGTCCGGCGGACGCGGTCGAGCTGCGTTTCGTCGAGGTGGCCCGTCAGGTAGACGATGGGGATCCCCGTTTCCTTGCGGATGATTCCGGCCGCCTCGATGCCGTCGAATGACGCGGGCAGGGCGATATCCATAAGTACGAGGTCGGGCAGGCGCTCCGCGGCCATTGCGACCGCTTCTTCCCCGCTTGCGGCCACCCCGAGGACGGAGAGGCCGAAGGCGTTCAGCCGGGCGCTCAGATCGGCCGCGATTATCGATTCGTCCTCGACGATAAGAATCCGCGCCCGCATTACCCGACCCGTCCCAGCGTCATACGGCGAACGCTAGCTTCGCGCATCGAAGCTGAACGATATCCTCGTCCCGTTCTTTCTGCCTATCGATACGGTTCCCCTGAGCTGATTGACCAGCATGTGCACCAGCGAAAATCCGAGCGTTTCCGTGTTCGACGGATCGAGTCCCTCGGGAAGGCCGATGCCGTTGTCCTCGACGACGACCTCCACGCGCCGATCCTCCACCCGGCGCACCTCCAGCATGATCGAGGCGTCCCCCTCCCATCGGGGCGGGAAGGCGTATTTGAACGCGTTCGTCAGCAGTTCGTTGACGATAATGCCGCACGGCACCGCCTGGTCGATGCGAAGCTCGAAGGGGATCAGCGATTCCCGGATACGGACAGTCCGCGAATCGTTGGAGAACGCGCGGTGAAGATCGCGCGCAATGGCCCTGAGATACGTCGAAATGTCGACCCTGTCGAAATCGCCCGAGCGATGAAGGTTCTCGTGCACGAGCGCCATCGCCTTCACTCGGCCCTGACAGTCGTTGAGGTGCGCGCGAACGGCGGGATCGGCGATGCGCCGCGACTGGAGACTGAGGAGGCTTACGATGATCTGGAAATTGTTCTTGACACGGTGGTGTATCTCCCGCATGGATTCGCGTATTCTTTTCTCCGAGTCCTTATGCCGCGAGATATCGCGCACCAGACACGCGACCAGCCCGCACCCCGCATAACGCACCGGCGCCGCGGAGAGTCGAATCGGAAAGCTCTCGCCGTTTTTCCGCCGGGCCCCCAGTTCGACCTCGATGAATTCGTTGTCGTTATTCAACGACACCAGGTCGCTGCCGAGCAGTTCCGGAAAACGGTTTTCGGCCTCGGATACGATCAGGCTCCCTATCGAGTCGGGCGCCGCTTCCGAAGGTCCGAAACCGAACATTAGGGCCGCCGACAGGTTCCATGACAGCACCCCGCCCCCGGCATCAAGGACAATGAGGGGGTACGGTATATACC